>CAZHVC010000097.1:0-6641 GCA_964535765.1 uncultured Ignavibacteria bacterium
AAAACAAACCGTAATGCTCATCATATTCATAAAATTCTTTGATTTCGATTTTGGATTTTTCGAGTTTCGAAATCTGGTCATAAATTTGACTCAACGTCTGAGTGTCGCGGGCACGGTAAAATCGGCCGCCGGTGATACTGGCTACTTCCTGAAGCAGCTTTTCGTCCACGTCCGATTGCATCCTGACATATCGTCTGCCGAATATCGGATCATCCACCGGTATGTCAACCATTCCCTCCCTGCCGGCGCCGATCGTGTAAACTTTGATACCGAGAGCGGAAATTGCTTTGGCGGCCGTCACCGGATCGATTTCCCCCGCGTTATTGGCTCCGTCCGTCAATAGAATCATCACCTTGCTCTTTGCATCCGACTCCATGATCCGGTTGGCGGCGGTGGCCAAGGCAAGCCCGATCGCCGTTCCGTCATCGACCATGCCGAAATCGACCATGTTCAGAAACTGGGTAAGAAGATTCAGGTCGGCGGTGAGCGGGCATTGAGTAAACGCCTGTCGTGAAAACACGACAAGTCCGATTCGGTCGCCCTGTCTGCCTTCTATGAATTTACTCATCACTTCCTTAGAAACCGCCAGCCTGTTATATGGCTTAAAATCCTCCGCTCTCATGCTGCCCGAGGTGTCCAATATCAGCATGATATCTATTCCCTCGGAAAAAACCTGCTTCTGTCCGAAACTGGTCTGGGGCCGGGCCGCAGCCAAAATCGCCAAGCTCATTGCCGTTGCTGCAAGCCACGGCCTTGCTTTTCGAAATTGGCATCTGATTGTCTGTCTTGCGGTCGAAAATAGCGACAGGTCGGAGAAAACCATCGCCGCCGGACGCAAGAAACGCCTGAAATGGTAAAACACCAAATAGCCGATCGGAATAATCAGAAAAGCCAGCCAAAATGGGTCGGCGAACTTGATCATTTCACCGCCTCGGGTTCGGCAACCGCCGGTTTTGTCGCCATAACGAATGCTTTCACGATATCGAAATCCGAATTCGCATGTTGCGCATCAGGAATGTATTTGGCGAACTTGACCAGATCCGCGCGCATCAACACCGACACCGCTGCTTTGGCCTGCGGCCGCGGCAGATCATCGTGCTTCAGAGACCTCTTGAGCTCAAACGTGGTTGATTCGATTGCGGATATCCCGAATCTTCCCTCGATATAATTGCGCAATATAAACGTCAATTCGATATAGTATCGTTTGAAATCGCCTTTTTCGATAAGCTTGTCCGCCTTGAGCCCGGTCAACCTGCGGAGGGCAACCTCATAGGGCGGTTCCGGCGGAATCTCAGGAAGAGGCATACTGGCCAGGCGACGCCGGTAAAGGTAATAGCCGACGCCAAGCGCCCCCAGAACCGCCAGGATAATCACGAAAATCAACCACTTTCTGCCCGGCAATGCCTGTGGCCCGATTATATCTTTAATATCCAAACCAGCCGTATCGGCCGGCAGAACCGATTTCACGTAGACGCTCTCCGCCGGCGCGGAAACCTCCCGAATAGTCCCGGCGGAATCGTGCCAGACGAATCCGAAATCAGGAATCGTTTGAGTCCCTGTGGCAAAAAAGGAACCGACGATTTCGTATCTGTCCTCCATCGTTCCCGAAATCTGACGCGAGGAAAGCAATCGAATTTTTTTCATCAGGAATTGGCCGTCTGAATTTACCTCGGCCGGTTGATACAGTCTTGTACCAACCGGATAAGTTGCGGTGATTGTCATGACCAATTCATCACCGACAAGAAGAGTATCCCTCGACAAGGAAATCCTGAATTCAACAGGACTTTCCCCGGGGGGAATTTCCACCGCCTGAATTGCGCCGATTAAATAAACGGCAATCAGAACAGTCTTTAAGCTCAGCGAACCCATTTCGGCAATCTATCAGCGACGCAGCCGCCTTGCCCTTTTTTCGAAAAGTCGAATGAGCGGTTCCGCATAATCTTCACGGGTGTTTATATCTGCATAATCGATATCGTGGCTGAGGAAATAATGCCGCATCTTGGAAATCCGATCGGTGGCGGCGAGGGCGAACCGTCGCCGGTTCTCCTTGTTGTAAAGGTCGATCGTCGCTTCGGAGCCGGTTTCGAGGTCGATCAGGCTTATCAGCCCCGAGGCGGGCCAAGCTCGTTCTATCGGGTCGAATACGTTGATGGCGACAAAATCATGTTTACTTGAAATTATGCTCAGTTTATCCTCGAAATCTTTATCAAAATAATCGGAAATCATGAATATCACGCTTCTTTTTTTTATGGCATTAAGCAGATAATCGAGGGCGTTGGCGATACCCGTTTTTCGGCCCGTCGGTTTAAAATAAAGAACATCGCGAACGATCCTGAGCACATGTCGGCGGCCTTTGCGCGGCGGGATGAATTTTTCGATTCGGTCGGTAAACATCAATAACCCCACCTTATCGTTGTTTTTGATGGCGGCAAACGCCAGAAGGGCGGCCAACTCGGCCGAAACATCACGCCGAAAGGCGTTGCCGCTACCGAACAATCCTGACGCCGACAGGTCAACCGCGATTACCACGGTCAATTCCCGTTCCTCGCGAAATACTTTCACGAAAGGACGGTTATAGCGGGCGGTCACATTCCAGTCTATATTTCGGATATCGTCTCCGGGGATATATTCCCGCACTTCGGAAAATTCCATACCCCGACCGCGAAAACTCGAATGATATTCGCCGGAAAAAACATCATTGACCAGACGCGAGGTGGTGATTTCGATCCGTCTGATTTTTTTCAAGACTTCCCGCGGCAGCATCGTTTAGGGCACCTCTATCGTATCAAATATCTTCTGAATAATCGTATCGCTTTCGATCTCTTCCGCCTCCGCCTCATAGCTCAAAATAATCCGGTGGCGCAAGACATCGGGGCCGATCGATTTGACATCATCAGGGGTGACATAGGCCCGGCCCTGCAGAAACGCATGAGCTCTGGCCGCCACATTCAAATAAATCGTGGCTCTGGGCGAAGCGCCGTAGGCGATCAAGTCACGGGCATCGATCTTATAATCCTCCGGGCGGCGACTGGCCATGACGATGTCAACGATATAATGCTTGACCTTTTCATCGACGTAAATCTGCCCGATAATTTCCCGGCAGGCCAAAATATCTTCCGGAGTAACCACCGGAGAAAGCGTCTGGATATTCCTGGCGGCCATCCTCTCCTGAATCTTCAACTCCTCTTCCCTGTTGGGATAGCTGATTTTAAGCTTCAGCATGAAACGATCGACCTGCGCTTCAGGCAATGGGTAGGTTCCCTCCTGCTCGATCGGGTTTTGGGTCGCCAGCACCAGAAAAGGCGAGGGCAACGGCAACGTTGTATCGCCGATAGTGACCTGCCTTTCCTGCATCGCCTCGAGTAGCGCCGATTGCACTTTCGCCGGAGCACGGTTGATCTCATCGGCAAGGATGAAGTTTGCGAAAATCGGTCCCTTGCGGGTTTCGAATTTTCCGTCTTGATAAATCATGGTGCCCGTCAGGTCGCCCGGCAGAAGGTCAGGCGTGAACTGGATCCTCTTGAAACTGGCTTGGATCGTTTGCGCCAAGCTCTTTACCGCAAGGGTCTTGGCCAGTCCGGGTACACCCTCTATCAATATATGCCCATCGGCCAGAAGGCCTATCAGCAACCGTTCCACCATGTATTTTTGGCCGACTATCACTTTTCCGATTTCGTCGGTCAAGCGTCCGATAAAAGCGGCTTTCTTCTCGATTGACTGCTGCACCTGTTGTATTTCCAAATTCATAGGACCTCCAATTTTTGAAAATATTACACAAAAAACCAGTTTATGTTCCACCCAACTTCTGCGAAATATCCCCGATTACGGCCTTAGGATGAGTCATAATCCGTAGCCACGACTGCCGAGAAAAAGCGCTATCAGGCCTGCCGGCATTATCATTTTCAGTAATCCCGATAATGCCCGGAATTCCTGCGAACTGCGCGACCGCAACAATTTCAACAAGATTAATAATAGCGGAATATCCACCGCCGCAATCACCGCGGCAAGGTAAAGGCCGCCATAAAGGTGAAAACAAAACGGCAAGGGAGTCAAAATCAGCAAAGCCAACCCGACAGCGACAGCGAATTTCCGGGAAACCTCCATTCCATACGAGACCGCCCCGGTCTTGATTGCAAAGCTTCGATCGTCTTCCACATCTTCCATATCTTTGATTATTTCCCGTAGCAGATTCAAAGCAAATGCGAACAACGCCGGGAAAAATGAACCGGATATATTGCCCACGGCCAGACCACCGAACGGAAAGGCGCTGGCACAGATCAAGGCGATAAGAATGTTCCCCCAATATCCGCGCCCCTTAAATACCGGCGTATAAAGCCAGAGCAGGATGGTGTTCACAACCGCCAGCATGCAACAATACCAGCCGACGAAACAGGCCGATATTATGCCGGCCGCGGCAAAGAGGTCGGCAGCGATTACGGCGTTTCCGACAGATATTAAAGCCGCCGGCAGCGGCCGCCGACCCTTCGACTTTTTATCGAGTTCGAGGTCATATAAATCATTCACAATGTTCCCGAAAGCGGCGATCATACCGGCCGCCAGCCCGGCAAGCAAAAGTCTCCCCGAAAATAGGTCGGCCGAACAGATAACGCCGCCAGCATAAACCGTAACGATAGTAATGACGACATTAACTGGTCGAATCAAGGGTATCCAATACTTACTCAAGCTCGGTCCTCACCGCAAAATGAATTCTGGCTTCACTCAAATCCCCTTCGGCGGGGATGCCGATTTCGAGAACCGCCATACCCAGGGCGATTTTCGAGGCTACGCCGGCGCCGAAACCGGCCTTGAATGCCGTTTCGGACCGGGAATACGCCGACAACGATTTTGCATTGATGCCGGCCAAATCGGCAAAAAGATAGGCCCGGCCGTCTTTGCCAAATAAATGACGATATTCAATCGTGGCCACGGCGTATCGGGCGGTTCGGAAGACATCCTGGTCATATCCCCGTAAACTGCCGCTGCCTCCCAAAAGAAACTGCCGATCCACGGCTGATTCTGCGCCGAATGTCGCTTTGCCGACAATTCCGAGCATCAGGACCGCCGAATTCGTCAGCCGCATTAATTTGCCGGCCGTCACCTCAATCCTTCGATAGCTATCACCTGAAGAGTCGGGTATTTCATCGCCACGTCGATTTTCCACGAAAAAACGCCAGTCCATAGTAACGAATTCGCCCTTCCGAGGATTATCGGAACAATCACGGGTATCGGCCTGGAATCCGAGCAGCAAATTGAATCTATCTTTCGGGTAAATGATATTTTTCCCGTAAGATTCCGGCGAAATCTGGGCTGCGCCGAAACCGATTTTATAGGCATAGCCGGAGGCCGTCGTCAGCCCAAGCCCCAGCTCCGCCCCGGTCTCGATATAAAGACTATCATAATCGAATTGAAAGGCGTCGATGCGGGCGTCGACCGGCCAATTCAAGATGCACGGCTCGAAATATTCCAGCTCTTTATTGCCTGAATATTCATCTTTCCTGCTCCACCCGATCTTAAGCTGCCGCCCGCGGCCGAAAACATTGGAAACCATAACGTCGATTTTTCCGAAAATCTTTTTTGTTTTTGAGGCGAGCCCGACCAGGCCATCGATCCGCACGGCGGGACGTTCGGTGATCGGAATTTCGATGACTCCGATTTGCGGATGACCGGAATATTTGAGTTCGGGTGGACCTGTGGATTTGAGGAAAGTTGCGCCATTCAACCGTCTGCCGATAGATTTCATTTTCTCGTTGGAAAAGACAAATCCCGGCTTAAACAGACAATAAGATTCGAGAAAAGTCTGATCAATGAGATTACGACCAGGAAAATTAAGCCTTAGAATCGTCACCTTTGGTCCAAGATTTATTTCTGCCCTCAAGGAAAGTCGATTTCCGGATATCTGCTTGAAATCATCATAACTGACTTCGGCATAAGGAAAACCGGCATCAGCGGCGCGCTCAAGCAGATCGAACGCGAGGTTGCGAATATTGGCGGCGGTGGCCGGCAAACCGGAATATGATTCATTAAGGTCGTCGAAATTAAACGGCGGCGAAATGTCCGAACCGATTATTTCGGTGGACACCGAAAGCGAATACCTGGGCCCAGGAATTATTTTGTACTTCAAATCAACCCGCATCCTGTCGATTCGATAGTCCGGGACAACCTGGCAATCGAAGTATCCCTCGTCTTGGAACGCCGAAACTATCTTCAAGGAATCGGCCTTGATGCTGTCGGGTTGGAACTGCATTCCCCGGGCATTGACAAAATCGATCGGCCGCGGCAAGGCGGCGTTTTCGATAGTCAGGGTTCGAATCAATTGGCCATGCGCGGTGATCCCGCCCAGCCAGAAAAGCACGATAAATTTCAATCCAAGCCGTTTCAAAATTCCGCTTTTGCCTCTAAACGCAGGTTATAATTATCGTATCCGTCGCCGAGCATTTTATAAGCATAGCGGATTTCCATCTCGGTGTAGCCGTTGGGTTTGAATCGAAAAAGAAAAAGCCCGTCGAAATTATCGCCGCTTTTGCGACCATCGGCAAAAAGGTAAGCCAGTCTCGGCTGCGCCGCCGTATTAACGCGAAAATAATTAAGCTGCATCTCGAGTCGGCTCGTCATCCCCAGATTCAGAACGGTCCTCAATCCGC
>CAZHVC010000098.1:0-6632 GCA_964535765.1 uncultured Ignavibacteria bacterium
CCGGCACTGCGGCGATGACGTTTCTGCGCATAACCGCCGGCGCCCGGGCCGCCGCCAGGGCGGGGGCGTATTCGGCGATCTGCACCGATGCTTTTTCTCTGTATCATAATCCCGCGGGGGCGGTCTGGGCCGAAAAAGACAACATTGCCTTCGCCCACCGTTTCTGGGTGGCCGACATCAGTCATGACTTCATCGGGATCGCCAAACACCTCGGGGAAAACAACCTGGTCGGTCTGTCTCTTACCAGCCTGACCACCGATCCGTTGGCTGTTACCGATGAATATCACCCGTTCGGCACCGGGGAGACCGTCGCATATTCGGATTTCGCGATCGGCGGCAGTTATTCGGTCAGGCTCACCGACTATTTTTCGTTCGGATTGACGATAAAATATGCGCAGGAAAATCTGGCAGATTTGAAAATGCAAGCCACCCTTATCGACCTGGGCACCCTTTACCATACCGATTTTTACGGCACCCGTTTTGCCATAAACATGGCCAATTTCGGCCCTCGCCTTAAACCCTCGGGAAATTACGCTTACCGGACGGTTTCCGGTGAATTGATCCAAAAAGAGTATCAATCTTTTTCGCCTCCCACCGTGTTCAAGGTCTCGGTGGCTTTCGATCCGCTCACCAACGAGGGCAACAAGTTGTCATGCATCTCTCAACTCAATCACCCGACCGACAACGCCGAAAACATCGCTTTCGGCCTCGAGTATTCTCTCAACGATAAATTGTATCTCAGGGGTGGTTATCTGATCAATTCGCGGGTGGAAAACTATTCGCTCGGCGGGGGACTGAAAATTGACCTGCCGTTCGCCGGATTTTCGTGCGATTACGCTTACACCGGCATGAACGATCTCGGAGGGACAAGCAACCTGTCTTTGGTGTTGGAATTTTAGGGCGGCAATGGTGTTGTCGAAACCTTTTTCGGGGGGCAAAGGCGGACTGGAGCGAAATTCGCGCCTGACCGGTGGAGCCTTTGTCGGTCTGGCGGTTTTTTCAATCGGCCTGATTTTGCTGGCTTGCGGCAGGAAGATCACTCAACCGCAGGAAATAATCATGCCGCCAGCGCCCGTGTTGCTTTCGACAATCGATACGCCGGGCAATGCCCGCGCCGTCTGCCAAGATGGGAATTACGCCTATATCGCCGATTACCTCGGCGGTCTTCAAGTGGTGGCCGTAGCTGAACCGACCGCACCGGTTATCGTCGGTCGTCTGCAGTCGGTGGCGCCGGCTGTCGATCTTATAGTATCGGCTAATTACCTGTTCGTTGCCTGTGGTTCCGCCGGCGTACAGGTAGTCAATGTCAGCGTCCCGACCGCCCCAACGGCGGTTGCTCAGATAACTGCACCAGCGGCCAGGCGGCTGGCGATAACCGGCAATACGTTGTTTGTAGCGGATTCATTGGAAGGCCTCTTGCTGGTTGATATTTCCGATCCGTCAACGCCGCAAATCTTGGGAACCCATAGTCCGGCCGCGCCGATAAACGCCCTTGCCGCGGCTGGGGATATCATTTGGCTGGTCGATACCGCCGCCCGTTTGACCGCTCTCGACGTCAACGATCCGCAGGCGATTGAACAGATATCATCGTTGTCGCTGCCGAGCATCGGCAGGGAGATTGTCGTTTCGCAAAGCAATGCCTATATCGGTACTGCCGCGGATGGTGTTCTGACGGTTAATATCGCCAATGCAGCGGTCCCGGTCATTCTATCGTCATGGGATACGCCCGGGTTGCCGCTGGGCCTTTTCGTTCAGGATAATTTCCTTTTCGCAGCCGACAGTTCCGGCGGTTTGCAGATAGCCGATCTGGCAGCTTCACCACAATTTCTGCCCGCCGGCAACCTGAATTTGGCCGGCCCGGCCCTTGATGTTTTCGCCGACGGCAATGTCTTATTCTTGGCTATGGACGACCGCGGTTTGTCTTTGATCCGTTTCCCGGGAAACATAAGCGAGACCACTTTCGTACAGTTGAATCCCCCCTGGGATCGCCAGCGGGGATATGATTTCAACAATCCCGGCGCCATATTAATCGGCTACGATACATACCTTTATGTCGCCGACACCGACAACGACCGGATAATCAGGCTCGATGCCGCCGGTACGATCAGCGCTTATTATTCTGTTCCTCATCCCGTGAGCATTGCCCAGGACGAGTTGCTGCGACTGCTGGTCGTCACCGGTCAATCGCGCGAGATATACAAAATCGATGTCGGCCCTGCTGGGGATGGGATCGCCGTGCGCTGCTTTGGCGGCAGGAGTGACAAAGATTCACTGCTCGGAATCGACTCAAACGAAGTTTTCACGGCGGTGGCCGATGCGCCGGACTATCACAAAAAATATTACGTGGCCTCGGCCTCGCCGTTGCTTGACCAAAGCGGCAAGGTGCTGGTCTTCGGCAACGCCGTCGGCATAGCCGAAAACAGCGATACCCTATATGACCCGAAGTTCCTCGTGTCGGGTGATACGGCCCGCAATCCGATTATCGCCTATGGCACCGGCTTGGGGTATGCCGACCACCCGATCGGCCTTGTCGCTTTCCGCCGCAATAATATCGAGCATCTGGTAATTGTCCAGGATTCGGCCAGCTTCAAAGTCCAGCTTTTGAACTGGAGCTACAACACTTATTACAGAATCGGCTGGTATGCGGCCACGATATTGCCCGGCCCGGATAACGACCTTTATCAGGCGAACGCTTTCACGGCGCCGTTGGCGGCAACCGTCGATTCATCAGGCAATATTTACGTCGTGCAGAAAAGTAGTGGAGCCGTTTACTGTGCTTTCAAATTCAGCTCGACAGGCCGCCTTAATGAAGCTTTCGGCCAACCTGGGGATGGTGCCGGCCAATTGCTGAATCCGCGCGGCGTGGCCTACGACAGCCACCCCAACCGCAAGACACTTTTTATCGTCGACAGTGGCAACAACCGAATCTTGCGTTTCAAGCTTTCGACTGATATCCAGTGAGCTATTGATCGGTCGGTCGGAGAAACGATAAAGATCAAGTTATTTTCTTGCCGATTCAAGAACAGCTTCCTTACCAATTTGACCTAACGTTATCATCAGTACGGTCAACCGGCGAATTATATGATATATGATAGAAAAATAAATCATAATCATAACAACGCCGTTGAATTGGTTGGAATGCGGTTGGTTTTACGCTAACCGCATACAAGTCATTTTCATCGGTAAGCGGCACGATGTGGAAAAAATGGGGATAGATTATTTTCTGTTGTTGAGGAAGCGGCGGCGGCACAATTTTCAACCATCGCCGAACAACATTTCCACGATTTATCTTACTTTTTTGGTGCTGTCCGTTGTGATCGCGGCCGCCTTCGGATAGAAGCGGGAATCGTCAATAACAAATTATCTGCCACTATCGGAATTTGAAAGAAAAGCGAATGAAATTCTAATTTTTTTTACGTCATCGCCGTAAGTCGCATTATTAAAAGCGTAGAATTCCCAACTGATCGTCATAATCGAAAAAAAATAAAGAGGATAGAAAATTTCTCTTTTGTAGCCAGCTAAAATCTTGACATTATACGCGGCCACCCATTTTATAGACCTGCAACCCAGTAAGGGGATGCCGCAACAAAATGACCGCGCTGAGCGGCCGTTCGTTGTTACCATGATGGTCTCCGAGTTGCGGCATTTGAGGGCCTTCAGGGCCAGGGAAGGTAAGGGGGTTTGCGGTTAACCTTTGCCTCTCCATTTTGGCTCTCAGATGAGCCAAAGTTTATTTATTAACAATTATCAACAGATTTTCAACGGGTCTCGATGCAACCGGCGAATGTTTCCTGGCAGGATTGCCTCAGCGTATTAAGCGAACGTATCCAACCCCAAAGTTTCAAAACCTGGCTTAAGCCAACGCAATTGTTGAGCGATGACGGCGTTTCACTGGAGATCGCCGTTCCCAATCGTTTCGTGGCCAATTGGCTGGAAAACAACTACTCTAACGAGATCATGCAGGCTGTCCGCGAAGTCTGTGGGGCACCCAGAAAATTGAAATATTCCGTTTCTCCGAATATTTCTTGCCCCGCTCCAGCACAACCGCCTCCTCCTCCGCTCTCGGTTTCCGCCGATAACTACAGCCGCACTCTTCTTAATCGACGCTATACTTTTGATAATTTCGTCGTCGGCGATTCCAATCAGTTTGCCCATGCCGCGGCGGCTGCGGTGGCCGAGGCGCCCGGTCGCAATAAGTTTAATCCGCTCTACATATATGGCGGCGTCGGCCTCGGCAAAACCCATCTTGTGCAAGCGATCGGTAACGCGGTCGTCGCGAACGGGGCCGGCTTGAACGTCCTTTATGTCACCAGCGAGAAATTCACCAGCGACTTCATCCGGGCTATCGCCGAACAAAAGACGGCCGATTTCGCCAATTATTATCGCAGCGTCGACCTGCTGCTGATAGATGATATTCAGTTCCTCACCGGCAAGGAAGCCACGCAAGTGCAGTTTTTCCATACCTTCAATTCACTCCAACAGACAGGCGGCCAGATTGTCATGACCTCCGATCGACCGCCGCACGAAATCAATGGCCTTGAGGAACGCCTGTTGTCGCGATTCCAGTGCGGACTGGTGACCGACATTCAGCCGCCGGATTTCGAAACACGCCTGGCCATATTGAACAAGCGTCTTTCCGCCGAGGGATTAAATATCGCCCCCGAAATAGCCGCCATGATCGCGGATGCCATCCGGTCGAACGTGCGCGAACTCGAAGGTTTTTTAATCCGTCTGTGCGCCTGCTCTTCATTGACCCGGCAGGAAATTACCGCCGATCTGGTGACTCAACTTCTGGGAAAAAGGGCCAACAGCCGCCAGAAAGAGATTTCGCTGGAGGAAATTCAGAAAACCGTAGCGGAGATAATGCATGTCCCGCCCGAAGCGTTGAAAGGAAAAGGCAAGACGCTGGAGGTCGCCAGCGCCCGGCAAATGGCCATGTATATTGCCCGACACCACACTGCTTTTTCTCTTAAAATGATCGGCGCGTTTTTCGGCAAGCGCGACCACTCCACGGTGATTCATTCGATAAAGAAAGTGACCGAATCTTTGGCGGTCGATGCCACGCTGCGGCACCGCCTCGACACGATATTGAAACGCTTGACCGCCTGAGTTAGGCGACAAGCTTTACAATCTACATCTCTGCCCCGTTGAATCCATAGCGGTCGCTTGAAGAATGGGTGCTTGGACGGTGCTCTATTCGGGGAACCCTGTCTTTATGGTCATGGTTAGAGAAGAGAAGATCAAAAGCAACGGAGGCAATATGAAAAAGCTGTTCTCTTCTTTCATCGTAGCAATCGTGGCGATCGCCGCTTTCGCCCAGCAGGGAGAGATGAAGACCTTCTACGTCAACGACGAGATGAAAAAGGATGTAGTCAGTTTCACCTCGAAAGCACCTTTGGAGACGATAGTTGGTAGAACCGGTGATATTACCGGTTATGTCACGGTCGATCTTGACAATGTCGGCGAGGGAGCGAAGGGCAGATTCGAGGTCGATCTGGCCAGTGTGAAGACGGGCATCGCTTTGCGCGATCAGCATATGCGCGAACAATATCTGGAAACCGATAAATACCCCAAAGCCGTTTTTGAATTGACCAAAGTCGTTTCTACGGATAACTCCAAGTTATTAGATGGCAAGGCCACTCAGCTTATGCTCGAGGGAAACTTCAGCGTTCACGGGGTGACGAAACTGATCCAGATTCCGGCCACGGTTACTTATATGAAAGAAAGCGAGGCCACCAAATCGCGCCTACCCGGCGATTTGTTGCATATCGAAGCCGCTTTCACGATAATGCTGAGCGATTACTCGATCAAGAGGCCGCAGTTTGTAATACTCAAGCTGGACGAAGCACAAAAAGTAACTGTTGATCTCTTTGCTTCCACCGGCTCGCCGCCGGTTGATTTCAAGGGGAATTAGTTTTTCGGCTTCATCCTCTTTTGCCACCGCTTGTTTCCACCCCGGCCGGTTAAAGCCGGGGCGGAATTATTATTGATTGCCGCTTTTTGCCCACCGGATTAAGAAACTGTTTGTAAATTTTGGATTTTTTCATAAATTAATTCTGTTGTAACCTCGCAATCGCCGATAAAGAGGCCATGCAGGAGCGGCTTAAATACGTGTCCCTATCAATAATAAATATTTTTACGAGAGGATGGGTATGAAAACGATCAAGATGTTCCTCTTTCTGGCAGCGGCAACAATGCTTTCGCTGTCGGCCGGGGCGGGCACTATTGAGCCCTATCTGGCCCAAAAGCTTGAGGAATCCGGGAAAGATAATTTCCATAAGGTTATCTTGATGATGACCGAGCAGGCGGATATCTACGCGCTGGATCAGCAATTGACGGCCGCCGGGGCAACCCTGGCCGAACGGAACAGGCGAGTCATTACTTCTCTACAGGCGGTAGCCGCCAGAACCCAAGGGCCGGTGTTGGCGGAACTTGCCGGACTTGAGGCCGCTGGAAGCGTGAAAAACGTTATCAACCTTTGGATCGCAAATATGATCGTGTTCGAGGGCAAGGCCGAGGCGATCCGCCGGGTGGCATCGCTGGACGATGTCGCCGCCATTTATTTCGACCCGCCGATCGAGATGATCGAACCGATCAAGGCCAAAGCCGATCCGGCTGACAGGGTTATCACC
>CAZHVC010000099.1:0-6627 GCA_964535765.1 uncultured Ignavibacteria bacterium
CACGATTTGAATTCAAGCCCGCACCGGGAATCAAGATTTCGCAGATCGTCAATCTGGCCGATGATTTGGCGCTGGCGATGAAAGCGAAAAGGATAAGAATAGTGGCCCCGATTCCGGGGAAATCGGCGGTTGGCGTCGAAATACCGAACCGCATCGGCCAAACGGTTTATCTGAAAGAAATAATAACCTCCGACGAATTCCAGAAGGCCAATATGATCTTGCCATTGGCGATTGGGAAAAATATTGCCGGTAAACCCTTTATAGTTGATCTGGCCGCCATGCCGCACCTGCTGATAGCGGGGGCGACCGGCAGCGGCAAGTCGGTTTGCCTGAACGCGATAATAACCAGCCTGCTTTACAAATTGTCGCCGGAAAATATCCGTTTCATTATGGTCGATCCGAAAATGCTCGAACTTTCCAGTTACAACGATCTTCCTCACCTGGCGAAGGCGGTCGTCACCGATGTCAAATATGCCGAAAAGACCCTCGGCGAAGCAGTGGTCGAGATGGAAGACCGTTACCGTCGCCTGGCGAAAGCGGCGGTGCGTAATATCGCCGATTATAATAAATCGGCCGGCGAACCTTTACCCTATGTAGTGATAATCGTCGATGAGCTCGCCGATCTGATGATGAGCGGATCCAATCGGATCGAAACGCTCATAACCAGGCTGGCTCAGATGGCGAGGGCGGTCGGCATTCATCTAATTTTGGCGACTCAGCGTCCTTCGGTCGATGTCATCACCGGGCTGATCAAAGCCAATTTTTCGACGCGGATCGCCTTTCAGGTTGCCACCAAGGTCGATTCACGCACGATTTTGGATGTCAACGGCGCCGAGAAACTGCTCGGAAAAGGGGATATGCTCTATATGAATCCGGCTCATCCGGAACCAATTCGGGCTCATGGGGCGTATATTTCCACAGAGGAGATACAGAATATTTGCAAATTTCTCGGCAATCAGGAGTATAAGCCTCCGCCGATTGCCGCTTTCGCCGGCAGCGCCGAAGACTCACATCAGTATGATCCGGCCGCCGACGCGCTTTTCAAAGAGGCGACTGAACTTGTGATAAGACACAGACAAGGGTCGGTTTCGCTTTTGCAACGCCGCCTTGGCATAGGTTATCAACGGGCGGCCAGGCTGATCGACCAACTTGAAGAAGCGGGAATAGTCGGCCCCTACGATGGATCCAAAGCCCGCGAAGTGCTGGTCGATGAAGAATATCTCAAACAGAAAATCGATTAGCCATCGACCGGGAGCCTGATGTTTGCCGGTAAAAAGATCTGGATTTTTGCGCCGATTACGGCGATATCAATCGCCCTTGTTTGGGCCGCGCAATCGCAAACGGTCGATCTTGATTCGAGTTCGCTGCCGAATTCGGTAAAGGCGCATTATTCAGGGTGCAAAACCGTTTTTTGGGAAGTTCTGCAGGTCAGCAACTCGGGATTGTTCGATGAACCCGAAAGCTCGCTGGCCAAATTTTACGTCGAGAAACCGGATAGAATGCTGATTATCGCCGAAGACAGGGAAATATTCGTTCACCGCGATACCGTCTGGATTTATCTGCCGCGCCATAAACAAATTCAACGCAGCACCGGCCAATATGCGGTCAATCCGCTGGATTTCATCGATGGCAATCTCGAAAACTTCAAAATAAAGCGTCTTTCCGAAAACAAGGTAATGCTGACTGCAATCGACGAGTCTTTTGCCCCGAACAACATCGAAGTCACTTACGATTCCGATGGCAAATTGCGGCGGGCGGAATACATGGATCCGAACGATCAGCTTGTCCGCCTGGAATTCCGCAAAGAATCGTTCAAGAAAAAAATCCCGGCGCAAGCGTTTTATAAGAAAATCACTTCCGGGATCCGGATAATCGATCTCAATCAAGAATGACAGGTAAGACCGCCATGAATGCGGTACCCCGGCTACTGTTGTTTTTGGTAATGTTCGCCTTTTATTCGGCGGCTGCCCCGGCAATGGAAATATCGTATGATCTAAAATCGACCGAGCCGGTCAGTTATCGTTTAACATCAGGCAGCATGCTGGATTTCGGCCAGTATGCGGCGCTGGCCGGAGCGTTAGGCATCAAGCGGATAGGCCAGAACGCCCTTGTGGAATGTCGATTCGAAAATCAGCAAAGATCAGCCGGGGAAATCGGCCTTGTCAGAGGGACGATAGATAAGGTAAGTATCGTAAATATCTTCAATGACAGTCTATATGTCGTCGATTCGCCGGGCTGGGACATGATTCGGGCAGGAAGCACTACTGATTTTTCGCTGAGCCGAAACGGGCGGATTACTGGGAAAGATTCGAGAAACGATTCAGAAGGGCGATACCTTATAGCGCTTTGGAAATTCATTTTGCCTGAATTTCCTTCCCGCCTGGATGCAAAAGACGTAAGCTGGGAGCGGGAAATCGACCTGACTATCGAATCGAACAGGCCGGAATCGTTACCCGTAACTCTCAAATTCATCTACAATTACAACGAAAACAAAAAGCGCAAAGCAAAAGAGGGCACAATTTTTGAATATACTGTTGTCGGTTTTTCACCGGTTAGCGCTGATTTCCGCGTAAGCGGTTCCGGTGAGATTGTTTTCGACAGGGTAAGGGGGAGAATGATGACCAATGCCTGTAAATTGGAAATTACCGGCTTCGGTGCCCTCGGCGATTTCGGCCTGCCGGCGGATTTTGCTGGCAAAATCCCCCTGACGATCGACACGGAAATCAAAATCGAGCAAATAAGCCAATGAGCAGTTATTACTTTCTCAACCTCGGTTGTCCCAAAAATCGGGTTGACGGCGATTATTTGCGGGGGGATTTGCGGCGACTCGGCTTGATCGAATCGGCAAAGCCCGGCACGGCCGATTACTTGTTCATCAATTCCTGTGCTTTCATCGAGTCGGCGCGACGGGAGACGCTGGGTGAGATCGAGACGATCATCAAAGGAGGAATCAAAAAATCGGCGGAGGTTATATTGGTCGGTTGCTACCCGGCGCTTCCCGGCGCAGAGTCGGAAATCCCCGGCATATCCAAAGCGGTTCCTTTCGATCGTTATAATGAATTGTTGGATTACCTTGCCGAACGCACCGGCGTCTGCCGCCGCCCGGAAAAGCCCGCACGTGTTTCGCCGGATTCTTTTTTTGCCTACTTGAAAATAGCCGACGGCTGCAACAATCGATGCGCTTATTGCAGGATCCCCTCCATCCGCGGCGAATATAAAAGCGTGCCGTTTGACTCGATCGTTGACGAAGCGGCTTTTCTGGCCGGACACGGAGTAAAGGAAATTATACTTGTGGCGCAGGACAGCACGCTTTACGGAATCGATCTCGAGCGGAAGTTCGATTTGGCGGACATCTGTCGGGAAATCGGCGCTATCGACGGCGTCGAATGGATTCGTTTGATGTACACCCACCCGGCGCATCTCGACCTGAATCTGATGGAAAGATTATTTTCCTGCGCCAAGGTGTGCCGGTATTTGGACATGCCGATTCAGCATATTTCAGACAAGATCCTGAAACGGATGAACCGCGCCTCGACCTCGCGGATGATCCGCGATAAAATAAAATGGTTGCGCAATTTCGATAATGAGTTATCTTTAAGGACAAGCCTGATGGTAGGATTCCCCGGTGAAAGCGATGATGATTTTCGGATGTTGCTCGATTTTGCCGAGGAGATACGATTCGACCATGTAGGCGTGTTCGCCTTCAGTCCCGAGCCGGGAACACCGGCATCGCGGCTTGACGGCCGGGTCGATCCGGAACTGGTGGAGGAACGTCGGGAGCTGTTGATGGAGACAGCTTCGAGGATAACCGAGGAGATCGAAAGAGCTTTGATAGGGAAAATCGAATTGATGTTTATCGATTCCGTTTCGGCTGACGATCCCGCCCAATTCGAGGCCCGTTCTTACAGGCAGGCGCCCGAGATCGACGGTTTCTACCGGATCGGACGCAAAAAAAGCGTAAGTCCCGGGTCTTTTCATCGGGTTATGATAAGCGACCTTAACCAGGGGGTGTTTTTATGATTAAGGCTGCTAAGGCGAATCGTTTCAAAATAACCTTCAAAGGGGTGTTGATAGTATTTCTGCTTTTCGTGGTGCTGGCTGAATCGGTGGCCGTGCATTACCTTTTCCGGGAATACGGGCGGCAAAAGCGGGCTATCGCCGAACGCGACGCCACCATCAAAGAATTACGGGAAAGGCTGATGCTGATTAATGCGATTGAACAATATCAGCGCGGCCTGACGTCGAGGGAAGTGATCCAGGTGGCCGATATCATATATGAAGAAAGCAAACGGTACATGTTCGACCCGTATCTGATTCTGGCTCTGATTGTCACCGAAAGTTCTTTCAGAAAACATCAGGTTTCCGAATATGGGGCGATGGGTTTGATGCAGCTCATGCCGTCAACCGCTCATGACGTGGCTAGAAAAAACGGTATTGACTTGTTGGACGGTATTGATTTATACAATCCGGCATTAAATGTTCGGCTGGGAGTCAATTATCTGTTCGATTTGATATTGAAATTCAAGAGCCTCAAAAAAGGGCTGCTCGCCTACAACATGGGCGAGTCGCTGGTGGTCGAATATAATTATTACAACGCTGAGCCGCCCCTCGGATTTTACCATCGAGTGATCGATAATTATCGCGATCTGAAAAGCAGGTATGGAGAGGCATCGATTCAATAGTCTTGCCATCGTTGCGTTTTCCCTGTTGCTGGTTTCCGGCTCAATTCCGACCGCTGCCGAGCCATTATCCAATGAATTCGTATTTTCCAACGCTGTCGAAACGGCCGTATCGGAAATAATCGACAGTTTGAAGTTGACTCCCGGGCGGCTGCGAATCGTGCGGGAATCCGGAATCGACGGACTGGCCGCCGAGGCCCTGGCCGCTGCCATGGTGAAGGCCGGCTGGATCATAGCGGCCGATTTCGATTCCTCGTTCTCCGCCGACCTGTTTGAAAGCAAAATCCGCTTGAGCGCTTTCCGCTTCGCCTACGAAAAGGCTGGGTCGAGAGGATTATTGAAAAAGCCGGACGTTCGACGTCACCTTCGAGGACAAATATACCTGAGCCTATTGGGGCCGGTTGATTTCGTCGGTTATCGCACAATCGAACATTCCGACACTATCCGCTACGAGGAAGCGAACTATGTCGCCAGCCGGAAATATAAAGAATTGAACCCCGAGCTGTTCGTCTCGGGGGCCGGTAGATATCTGGAACCGGCGGCGGTTATCTCAGCGATCGGTGCATTGGTGTTTCTTTTTTTCAACAGCCGGTGAATAAGGAGAGTTATTTGCGCAAGTTTCCGGTGATAGGGATAGTTGTGATATTGATTTTAGCCTGCTCGCCTAAACCGCTGCCGATGCTTCCCGCCCGGCAACAATTTGAGCTGGCCAAGACATATTACGATAACAAAAAATATCATAAGGCGCTGCCCGAATTCGAAAAGCTGATTTACGCCTATCCGGGCAATATCGTCATAGACTCGGCCCAGTTTTTTCTGGCCATGTGCTATTACAATCAGAAAAATTATGCCGAAGCGATCGGTGAATTCAAAAGGCTGTTGCAGAGTTATCCGCAATCCGAATTCGCTGATGATTCGCAGTATTATCTTGCCTGCTGCCATTTCAAGATGTCGCCTAAGTACCAGCTTGATCAGACCGAGACCTATCTGGCCATCGAGGCGTTTCAGTTGCTTTTGAGCAATTATCCCATGTCTCCTTTCAATGACGATGCCCGGCATAAGCTGGCCGAACTCGATTCCAAACTGGCCAGAAAGAAATTCATGACCGGAATTTTATATCTGAAAAGCGGCGATTATCAGCCGGCTCTGCTTTATTTCTGGAACGTAAGGGACAACCATCCGGCGACCCCCTGGGCGATCGAGGCGATATATTACACAGGCGAAACGCAGATTAAAATGGGCAGCAAAAGTGAGGGGATACAAACCCTGAAAGCTTTCACGGATGGGTTCCCCGATCACAAATTGGCCGCAAAGGCACGGCGGTTGCTTGAAAAATTGAGGAACGAATCCAGTGTCGCCGGCTGAAAAACCGTTTGTTGGTTTGCTCGGCGGCACATTCGATCCGCCTCATTTAGGACACCTCATACTGGCTCAGGCTGCTTGCGAATCGCTGAACCTTGAACGGGTCGTATTCATTCCGGCTTTAATTCAGCCGCACAAACAGGACAGGCCGGTCACTCCGGCAAACCTGAGACTGGAGATGCTTCGTCTGGCCGTCAACGGTGATCCCCGCTTCGCCGTTTCCGAAATGGAAATCGCCAGAGGGGGGGTGTCGTATACGATCGACACTATCCGCGGCATGGAACTGGAGTATCCGGAATCGGATCTGTATCTGATTATCGGTGCCGATAACGTGGCCGATATCGACACCTGGAAAGACCCCGAGGAAATTTTCACCCGCTGTCGAGTGGCGGCGGCCAACCGGAAAGGGTATCGGCTGACCGGGCGTTTCGCCGATCGCATTCGGATGTTCGATATCCCGGAAATCGACATTTCATCTTCCGAGATCAGAAACCGATTAAAGATCGGACGATCGATACGCTATCTCGTTCCGGCTCCGGTCGAGGAGTTCATCAAAGCCCGCGGTCTGTATATAAAATGAATAAGA
>CAZHVC010000100.1:0-6622 GCA_964535765.1 uncultured Ignavibacteria bacterium
GGTCAGTGGCTCCGAAAGCCATCTTTTCCACATCGCAGACCATTACCACGCGCCTGTCACCCAGCATAGGCTTACGGGCAATCGCCTTTATCAAATCCCTCACCACATCGGCCGGAATGTTCTGCTTCTTCTCGAACGTAACGATCCGATGATTATCGGCCGTTTTTTCTTCGATAAACCTCTTTACTTCCTCCAACGTTTCGTCCGAGTATTTGGCCGACGAATTCACCGGATCCGAAAAATGAAAGACGGTATTTTTTCTGGATTCCCCAGCCATATTGGGAAATGGAAAGACAAGCAGAAAGTCGGGATGATTGAAGGTCGTTATTCTGCGGCAGGAAGCACACTCGCAATCATCGGGGCCGCCTGTCGGGCACATGAAACGACGTCCGAAATAGAGTCCGGCGGCGAATTTGCCTGAACCCGGCGGTCCTATAAACATCACCGCCTGCCCCCTCTTGCCGGCATCCAGCAACCTGTCGATATTCTGCATTATTTTCGATTGCACCGGCATCTTAGCTATTTCAGCCACTGGCGGGGGTCCATATGTTCTTTTCCTCGGCGCAACTCAAAATGCAAAAAAGGGCCGGCAATCGATCCGCTCTCGCCGACGCTGCCAAGCAGCTCTCCCGCATCCAATTCCTGGCCTGTTTCAACCACGATTTCGTCAAGATGAGCATACAGAGAATAATAATCGGCGCCATGTTCAATGATGATGAAACTGCCGTATCCTCTAAGCCAGGAGATATGGGTAACTCTGCCGGCGGCGACCGCGCTCACCGGTTTGCCCAAGGCGGCCCCAATGTCCAGGCCGGGATTCAAAATCGCCGTCTTGAACTTGTTGTCAACCACCCTCCCGTAGGACCGGATGACTTTCCCCTCGACCGGCCAGGGCAATTTCCCTTTCAATGAGGAGAATTCGATTACCGGAACGTAGGGGCGGCTTTCCGCTTTATCCGGGGATCGCCCGAGAAGTGCCTCGATTTTCTCCTGAGCCGCTGTCAGATCCATAATGCTTTGCTGCTGGATGGTTTTTTGCAGGCGAAGCCGATCGATCAAGGCTTTTCTGATGAGCCGATTTTTGGCCATCATTTCCGTTTCCGCCTCTTTTTCCTCCTTGAGCTTTCGGATCGCCACGATTTTTTGGATCAGCGTATCTTTTCCGGCTTCGATTTCAGCCGATACCGATTTCAGGTGATCAATGAGCCGTCGGTCATATTTATTCATGACCTTGAAAAAATAATATCTTCCGGCGGCTTCGCGGAAATCGGGCGCGGCAAGGATGTTCGGCAGGGAAAACAGCCTGACCCGCTTGTAAATCCAGATTAACCTTTGTCGCATCAGTTCCTGCCGGCGCGAAAATTCCATAAGATTTTCGTTCAACTCGGCCTCGTTTTTTTCGAGCGATTGTTCAAGCGCTTTTGCTTGGCGGTCTATTTTGGCGATCAGACGAGCACCCAGAGACAGCTCTTCGTCGATTGCCTCAAGATGCTCCAACAAGCTTTCCTCCTGCCGCTCCAAAATCTTGAGCTCGGCGCGTTTGGTTTCAAGCTCGCTTTTGATTCTCTCCAGCTCGGCCTTTCGATCGGCGATCGATTTGCTATCCAAGCCCGCCTTATCGGCCAAAGAAACGCCGACCGGAAAAACGGCCGTCAACAACAGCCAAACCGCCAGGCGGCAAAACAGGCTCATATTTCGATATATCTCCTCAGTGCGAGATTGCCGCCGAGAAGCCCGATTACACCGCCTCCACCGATAAAACAAGCCGCTTCGAGACTATTCAAGAAGGCGATTTTCACGACATGGCCGGATAAATAATCGACGCCGAGGCGCAGCATCAGGAGAGATATCGAAAATCCGATAATCGATATGATGAACCCAACGAACAGATAGGGTGTCCGCACGAATATCGCCCGCGCCCCGACAAGACGCATCACGTAAAAAGTGGCATGGCGTCTGGCCACGAGCACGCTTATCGTGCTGGCGATTATGTACGAACAGGAGATTATCACCAGAAACCACAGGCAATAGCCGAATATGTTGATTATTTTGAACAATGCCTTCAGCCTGGCAACGGCCTCCGGAGCATGGCCGATTTCATCGACGCCCGGAATAGACCCGAACGAATCCAATAAACCCGGCAATAGATCGCTCTCGAGGATTGCCGGATCAAGCGAAATTTCGTATGACTCGGGAAGCGGATTTGCCCCCAATCCCCGGATCATCTCGGGTCCGAACAACTCTCGCATCCGAAACATCGCCATATCTTTCGTTACGTGCGCAATACCCAGAACGAATTTATTGGACGCCAGAGCCTGCCGAACGTTTTCCCGACCCAGGCTGTCGATTTCGGGACTCAAATAAACATCGATCGTCGCCTGCATCTTTATCGATTCGATCACGCCGTAGGAATTCAACAAGGTGATGGCGATAGCCCCGGCTATGGTGGCTGCAAAAACAACGGTGATAATCGAACCGATAATCGACCATGGTCTGAAGGTTAAGGCTCTCCAGGTTTCTCTGAATATAATCAGCAGATAATTCATGATATTTCGGATACCTTGCCGCAATCGAGATGCAGCCGGCGACACTGAAGCACGGCAGCCAGTTCAATATTATGGGTGGCCATCAGCACCGAACAACCCTGATGATTTATCCTGATTAGAAGATCCATGATCGCCGCTGTGTTATCTTTATCGAGGTTGCCTGACGGCTCGTCGGCTAAAATCAAGAGCGGCTGGTTGGCAAGCGCTCTGGCGATCGCCACCCTCTGGCTTTCTCCGCCGGAAAGCTGATGCGGATAGTGCCATTTGCGCTGGATCAGGCCGACCAGCAGTAGAAGCTCCGTCACTCTGGTCGATATTTCCCGGCGTGATTTGCCGACAACCTCGAGCGCCAGGGCTATGTTATCCCAGACGTTTCTTTCGGGAAGAAGTTTGAAATCCTGGAAAATAACGCCGATTTTGCGTCGGATAAGATGGATCCTTCCCGGTTTCAAGGCGCCGACATTCATACCGTCGAAAATCAGATCGCCCCGATCAGGTTTTTCTTCACCGTATATGAGTTTCAAAATCGTGCTTTTGCACGATCCTGAAGCGCCGGTCAGAATCGCCATTTCACCCTTATTAAGCGAAAAAGAGACATCGTTAAGGATCAATTCGCCGGGCCGAAATGACTTCGATACGTTTCTCAGGCTGAGCATGCGAAAATTTACCTAATAATTCCCCCCTGGTCAAGAACGAGAAAAATGGCCAATTTCGACAACGGGAAATTCGCTAATCAGCGGTTCGGTTGACGGTCAGGAAAACTCGAGACCGACAAGTGATAGAAAATCGCGATAAACGGTTGCATCTTTGGCAAGCTCGGGATGAAATGTGAGCCCAAGGATGTTTTTGCGGCGAACCCCGACCGGCTGCTTATCGAGTGAGGCAACGACTTCCACATCGGGGCCGATTTCCAAGATGCGTGGCGCCCGAATAAACACCATCTCTATCGCCTTGTTAGATAAATCGAATACCCCAGTCGCCGCAAACGAGCTGTATTGCGAGCCGTAAGCATTTCGCATAATCCGGATATTCAGCTTGCCCAAACCCTCGATAGCCGGATTTTCGATTTTCGAGGCCAACAGAATCACCCCGGCGCAGGTCCCCATTATCGGCCGTTCGAAGCGATCGATCGCTTCCCACAAGCCGTTTTCCCGGGCAAGTCTGCTTATGGTGGTCGATTCTCCGCCGGGAATGATCAACAAATCGGCCTCGGACAGTTGTGAGGGGGTTTTCACAAAAGCGCATTTCAAGCCGAGCTTCCGCAGAACCCGCTCGTGGGCATGAAAATCACCCTGCAATGCCAGAATACCGACTAAGGGTTGGATCATCGTTATCTAATTTGAAGAAGCTGTCCTTCAGGAATCTGCTTTATATCGAGCCCCTTCATCGGCTCACCCAGAGCGCGGGAGATCTCGGCTATCTTTTTGGGATCGTCATAATGAGTGACAGCAAGTACGATAGCCCTGGCCCTCTTGGCCGGATCGGACGACTTGAATATTCCTGAACCGACGAAAACCGACTCGGCGCCCAATTGCATCATCAACGAGGCATCGGCCGGAGTGGCGATTCCGCCGGCGGCGAAGTTGGGGACCGGCAACTTTTTATGCGACTTCACCCAACGAACGATTTCGTAGGGAACGCCCAGATTTTTCGATTCGGTCATCAACTGCTCATCACCGAGAACGGTCAACCGCTTGATGCCGTCGATCATAAGCCGCATGTGCCTTACCGCCTCAACGATATTGCCGGAACCCGCTTCGCCTTTCGTGCGCAGCAAAGCAGCTCCCTCTCCGATACGGCGCAGGGCCTCGCCGATATTGCGGCAGCCGCAGACGAAAGGAATTTTGAATTTCCGTTTGTCGATATGGTTTTCCTCATCGGCGGGCGTCAACACCTCCGACTCATCGATGAAATCGACCTCTAATGCCTCCAGCACCTGAGCCTCGGCGAAGTGGCCGATACGGCACTTGGCCATCACCGGTATGCTTACGCTTTTCTTGATCTGAAGAATGATTTCCGGATCGGCCATGCGGGCGACGCCGCCCTCTTTACGGATATCGGCCGGCACTTTTTCGAGCGCCATCACCGCAACCGCACCGGCATCCTCGGCTATTTTCGCCTGGTCAACGTTGGTAACATCCATGATGACCCCGCCTTTGAGCATTTCGGCAAGGCCAACTTTTATCCGAAAATCTTTATCGTTAAACATGGTTCACCGCCTTTCGGGATTTCGTACCTGAGTTAAATATACCTTATACAGGCAGGCTGTCAAGCCCTGTCAGGTTCGCGGCGGAGAGACTTCGGTGAGGGACAAGGGCATAAAAAAGCCAGGCCTCGTTAAGAGGCCTGGCCCAATAAGCGGTCTCAGGACTACTTGATCAGGATGTTTCTGCGAGCGGGAATGGTGGCGATGGGATTAACCTCGGCCGGCCCGCTGAGCAGATGAATGCTCCGGCGCAGCAGCGGGGGCGGGAAGAAGATGCAATAGCTCAAGGTGGCGTTCCCCTTGAAATAAGCCACCAGCCTGGTTATGTCCGAACCTTTGAATTCGCAGTCGCCGTTGACGTCGCCGGCCACGTACAGATAACGGCCGAACAAATCCATGTAGCAGCTGTCAGGCGGTGCGTCGCCGATTCCTTTGAAGTAGCGTACACCGTAGGTGACGTCGCCGCCGATACAGTTACCGTCGCCATTTATGTCACCGGGGATATAGTCGCACGGCGGTGCGCCTGCGGTGACGTAAAGCGTGCAAGCGATAGCCACGTTAGGCGATGTCGGATCGTTGGTGGTGTAGTTCAGCTCGGCGGTATACGTTCCGGCAGTCAAACTCGTGGCATCGAAAACGATGAGCATATAGCCGCTTAACCACGCCTCGGCCTCCTCCAGCGGGCCCATGGCCATGGAATCGGGAGTATAGGTCAACCAGGCCGCGGTATCATCGACGGCCACATACAACGGACCATCGCCGAAATTATTGATCAGCAGGACGAAACTATCAGCGGTTCCCTCGGTGATGGAATCGATTATCCAGCCACCGGAATAGGGGAATACGGCTTCATAGGTCGGAGGATAAAGCACCGGGTTCGGGAAAGTCATGTAATTGACCGGATTGACCGTGATTCCACCCTCGGTCTGGACGACTCCGCCGGCGTCTTTGTCGTTGATGTAAAGAATGTGTAGGGAATCAGCAGCCGCGAATTCCGCCGCCGAAGACCAGTGGTCGCTGTCGCAGGAATCGGTTTCGCAACCCGGAGTGATCGAAAATGTCATGTTCTTGGCCGGCGCCCAGGAATTGCCGCCGTCGGTCGACCAACAGACATAAAGATCGCCGTTGCAGCAAGGTTGGCCGGGTGCAGCGCCGCAATAATCGGGACGCGGGTTGTCGGGATCAAAAGCGAAAGCGTCATTGGAATTGAAAGCGGTGAAAACGGCGAAAAGGTTGTTGGAGTTATCAACCGCCAGCGACATCTTGCAGACCGGCAAGTTCCAACCACCCATGTCGCAACGCCATTCCTTGGTGGGATGCTCCCAGACGGAATCGACGCCGGTTGCCTGCGACCAATGCCACAATCCCGTGCGATAGTAAAGCGTGGTATCCCAGGCTCCGCCGGTAGTGTCGATACCGAGATAGGCGGCGTTCCAGATGATATGCAGATTGCTGTTGAAATCGTAAATCAGATCCAAGTCAGTATAGGCGCGACGGGTAAATGCACCGGGATAAGGAGCGGTGGGAACGTTGCTGTAATTGGTGATGTTCGTTTCGGGTCCCCAGGTCGCTCCGCCATCGGTCGATTCCATATAGTAAATATCGTTGTCGAATTGGGCCGGACCGACGGTTCCAAAGATTTCGCCTCTCGGCCTGCTCCAGGCAATGGCGACTTTCGAACCGGTATGTGAGGCCACGACGACGGCACTTATGGTAACCGAGGTGTCAAAATAGAACGGGGCGGACCAGGTGGCTCCGCCATCCGTCGAGCGCCAATAGCCGATCGTTTGCAGGGTGGTGACGTTGATGTCGTTGGCCTCGTTGGCGACAACATGAATGTTGTTGTTGGCATCGACGCACCCATAAGGCC
>CAZHVC010000101.1:0-6554 GCA_964535765.1 uncultured Ignavibacteria bacterium
AGTTCGAACCGGCAATCGCCTGAAGCCGCAACCGCGAAAACGATAATCGCCGAAATGAAACTTCTACGGCAGATCGATCTCAATCCGTATTCCTTGGCGGATTTTTTGATTCACCAACCGATTATGCAGACGCGCGGCGAGGTTCGAACCGTATATATCGGCCGCGTAAAAGGTTCCCGCCATCGCGCCGAAAAATATCCCCCGCGTCGATCGCCAACCATCGTCATGGAAACCATCATAGGCCTGCCAGCCGGCCAACCCGATAAGCAGCAACGAATAGACACCGTCCATGGTCCGCCCGCAATAGACCTTGCCCGCCCCCGGAAGGACTGCCGAAAAAACCCCCGCCATGATTGGATTTTTGAAAGGAACCGTATCGGCAAGCGGAATTTTTCCATAAAGTTCGGCCGACAGTTTTTCATAAGGCTCGCAGGGATAAGAAGGATTCATGGATATACGGCCGGTATCGGCTGAAACATCAGCCCAGATTCTGGCGCTGTCATAAAGCCCGAGATTGACGTAATTGAGGGCAATGACAAGTCTTTTCAGGGAGCGGCAGGCTCCGCTTTCGCCAAGCGCAAGTTTGATCGATTCATGAAAATTCCCCTGATAATACTCGATAATGGATTTATAAATGCCCAGCCTGGCCGCGAAAATCGAATCCCGATATTTGCCCAGGAAAAACTCGACGATGCTTTGCGCTCTCGCGTAATCGCCGCCGCGCAGCGCCGCTTTCGCCATTAGATAATAAACCGAATCGGCATCGGCGGCCTCCGGTGCAAGAAACAGGTATCGCTGCATTTCGCCGGCCGCCCGCAGATATTCGCCCTCGTTGTAGAGATATTCGGCGAATCTCAATACCTGCTGGGGACTGAATCGATAATCTTCGGCTTCTCCGGCCGATACCAGACCGGCCAAGCCGCAAATATAAATCAGGCAAAGCAAATATCTACTATCGATCGTTCTTGAAATCATACCGTTCCGGGCGATCGAGCAATTTGCCGGCGGACCCACGACCGTAGATCGCAAGTTCGCCGCGCCCGTAGCGATTCGACCAAAAGTGGCACCGCTGGATCCGATCGGCCGCTGCCAAAACTCCTTTGAGCAAGCCGTATCTCTCGATGGAGGCGGCGGCGAACCTTGAGCAGGAAGGTTCAAAATTGCATAGCGGGAGGTCGCCGGAAGATACCGTAAGTTGATACAATCTGATCAATCCCCCGGCAACCTGCGCCAATTCCGATGGTTCATTTCCAAATGCGGGAGCTTGTTCCGTGCTTTCGGCCGGCTCTTTTAAGGATAAAATGAAATCGAAATCGTCACAAATATCGCCGGCCCGGATCGCCGCAGCGCAGCAAGCGACATTTGCGATTAGAAAAATCAGCAGACCCGCGCGGGAGCGACCATTGATTCGGCTTTGAAACATACCCCTTTTCCGGCCGCCAAACGGCCGCACCCGCTCGGAATGCGGCCGCCGATTCTTTCTTCAGCCTGATTAGGCCGCGATAATCAACTTAAATATTATTCCTGAGCCGATTTCTAAAAGAGACACCCGCCGCTCAGGCAACCCCGTTTCTCGCCCTGTTCGAATTTACGGGAGATCCCGATCGAAATACCGATTTGCTGCGACGAGCTGGGTGAATCGGGTCCGAAAGCGTCGGAAAACAGGATCGTATATTTGGCCTCGACGGTGAACCGAAAATCATAGGATTGAAAAGCATAAATCCCGCCGGCCAAATGAAGCGCCATCGCCTGGTCGCTTTCAATATATGTCTCGTCTTCCTCAACGTAATAACCTTCAACCTGAGACCTGCCGATGAAATGGAAACCGATCCCTCCGCCAACGAACGGCGCGAAATCGCTTTCACGGCCGAAAATATAGCGCATGCCGATATCCCAGGGGACGATACTTATCCTGACGCGGTCGCTTATCACGCCGCCGTAAAATGTATCGGGCTGAGCGCTTCCCCAACTTACCCCGATTGAATTGTCGATAACGAATTGGCCGGCTTCGTAACGCAGCACCCAGACCAGAGTCTTGAGATTGGAAACATCGGCATACGATTTTCCGAACGGAAAGCCGAATCCGAAAGAAGCGCCGGAGGTTATATAAGCTTTCTTGCGGCGCGGTTCGGCTGTCTCCTCTTCGGTAACGGCGAATCGGCCGACCTCGGTCTCTATTTTCCGCCGCGAGGCCACGGCTCTGGCCAGTCGGGCGAGCGAGGCATCGAGATCATTGACAGACGCCGCGGAAAAGCGATCGGAAAAGACAACCGCTTTCTCGATTACTCCCACAAGCTGCACCTCGGTCGTTACTTTCTCGCCCAGGCGGACAAGAACGCCGAGTACCGCGTATCTGACGCCTGCGGCATAGCCGAGATCGGCGGCGCAAGCGACATTGTCGCAGGAGTAATCGGTGATCCCCCGCGCCGACAGCCTCGATTCCATCTCGCCTTTTGCCAAAACAATGAATTCCTCCCTTGAATTCAGCTCGGTTCTGAATACTTGGGTAGCCGCCTCCAGCGTCTGGCTATCGAGGCCTACTCCGGTGAATTCAAACACGCAGACCGGATCCGCAGCCATCGCCGAAACCGCCCAGATCAATAACACCACGCCGGTCAATCTTGCCCTGCCTGCCATCGTTCCTCCTTAAATAAAGATTCTCGCTCGATTATAAATGCTATCAGCGCAAAAATATGTCAAATTATATTTTGAGGTGAACCTGCCGCCGACCGCATTCTAATTGATTGACTAAATCGAAAAAAAGAATATAATATTAGCGATTGGATATAATCTTCCGAGTCGAATTCGGCTTTTGCAAATACCGAAAGGTTTTGCCGTAAATCGAAAATAACTACGATTTTGTATTAACTAGGAGCAGCGGATGAAAATCGTGTGGACGGTTTTTTTGTCGATTGTTTTGCTGTCTGCGGCGAATCTGCAGGCGGCCGTCGATCTGGAAGTGGTCAACTTATCCCGGGAATCTTTCAAATCAACCTACCCCGGGGCGCAATTTTTTCACGAGGAAAACGGCCGGTTGTCCCGTATATTCGGCAGGCCGTTCGGCGGCGGCAGTGACCCGCTCGATGCCGCCGAAAGGTTCAAGTTCAACTATGCCGTCATGTTCGGCCTTGAACCTGATGAACTGGTTCAGGTAAGCGCTTTCAATCCCGAATTGAAGACGCAGGGCTTGATGTATGATCCGCAAACGGGAAAGCCGAGATTCATCCTCGTCTATTATTCGCAGATAAAAAACGGCCTGCCGGTCTATGACGCCGAATTACGCCTACTTGTCCTCAATCAGCCGGGCTATCCGATCGTCATGGCAACGGTAGCCTTGAAAGACCTATCGCAATTCGAACCTGAGCCGGCCGCCCTGACGGCCGATCCGCTGGCGGTTCGCTCGTCGTTCGCAGCGCAGATACCCGAAATGCCGAACCTCGGCCGGCCGCGCTTGGTGATCTGGGCCGGCACCCCCGATGAAATAGCCAAGCCGAGAGTGGCTGTCGAGTTCGTGGCCTGGGACAGTCAACCGGCCACACAAAAGAAACGTTTCTTCATCGACGCCGTCACACTCGAAAAATTGCACGAGGAAAATCTCGTAATCGATATCAATATAACCGGTCAGGTTAACGGCTTGGCTACGGAGAATTTCAAGGCCGAACAATGCGGCAACGAAATCTCGACGCCGATGCCGCATGCTTACGTGCGTATCCAGAACGCCGATTCGGCCATAGCCGACAGCAACGGCTATTTCACCATAAACAATCCCGGCAGTTCGCCGGTCACGGTCCTCTCTCCTATCCGCGGCCGCTGGTTCCGGGTTTACAATCAGGCCGGCAGCACCACCGAACTATCGCAGATCGTGACGCCTCCCGGACCGGCCAATTTCCTGCATAACGCCAGCAACACCGAGTTCACCCGCGCCGAGGTTAACGGCTACTATCACGCCAATATCGTGCGCGATTTCACGCTTCGTTTCAACCCCACTTATCCGACCATTTACAACCAGATCAATTTCCCGGTCTATGTCAATGGGACCGGCGGCTATTGCCCCGGCAACGCCTGGTACGACGGCGTTTCGATAAATTTCTGTCAATCGGGAAGCGGCTATCCCAACACCGCCTATTCGACCATAGTCCATCACGAATACGGGCATCATCTGGTGGAGATGGCGGGCAGCGGCCAAGGGCAATACGGCGAGGGGATGGGCGATGTCATGGGACTCCTCATCACCGACGATCCGGGGGCGGCCTGGGGATTTTACGGGCCATGCAATCAGGCTTTGAGAAGCGCCGACAACACTCTGCAATACCCTTGCAGCGGCGAAATCCACTATTGCGGGCAACTCCTTTCGGGTTGTGTCTGGAGCACGCGGAACGCTCTGGCGGCGTCTTATCCGACGACCTATATGTCGATTCTCGCCGATCTGGCCATAAACGCGATGCTATTGCACACGGGCGACTTGATAACACCCAGCATCACCGTCGATTATCTCACTCTCGATGATATCGACGGCAACATTTATAACGGCACCCCGCATCGTCCGGAAATCTGCGCCGGATTCGATGCTCATAATATGACCTGCCCGGCTTTGCAAACCGGCGTGTTCATCACCCATACGCCTCTCGGGAATACGACATCGAACGCCCCCTATGAAGTCAACGCCGTCATAACCACCACCGAGACCTCCATCGATTCCGCTTTCATTTTCTGGTCCAACGGCGGCGCTTATTCGCCGGTGCCGATGACCAATTCGGGAGGCGACAACTACCGCGGCTATATTCCCGGTCAGCCGAATTGCACCTACGTCAACTACTATATCTATGCCACCGATAATCTGCATAATACCAAAAGAAATCCCGAATCGGGCACGCACCAATTCTATGTCGGCGTATTCGATACGTTGTTGTTCAACGACGTCGAAAGCGGCACCGCCGGCTGGACCCACGCCGTGGTAACTTCGGGCTACGTGGATCAATGGGCGATCCGCAACCATCGCAATCATACCTCGGGCGGCGCTTACTCATGGAAATTCGGCAATTCCTCGTCCTCGGGAAGCTACGCCGATTACTCGGACGGCGGACTTATAAGCCCATCGATATCGCTGCCCCCGAACGCCAGACTGCAATTCTGGATGTGGGGTGCCATCGAACAATCCTCCTCCACTCAAGCCTGGGACGGCGCCATCGTCGAAATCTCAGTCAACGGCGGACCCTATACCCGGATAACGCCGACGGACAACTACAGCCACACCACGGTCGGCGGCTACAGCCACCCCTGGCCGGCAGGCACCCCTTGCTGGTCGGGCAATTTCGATTGGCAATTGAAGGAGTTCGATCTGGCCGCATATTCCGGCAACAACGTAAATCTCCGCTTCCGTTTCGGCAGCGATAATTCGGTCGCCTACGAGGGTTGGTATATTGACGATATCCTGATCACGGCTCCGCACTGCGATTCCAGCCAAACGGGGACTTTGAACGGAACCGTCAGCGATAACCTCGGCCCGGTCTCCGGGGCGATAGTCCATGCCGTTTCCGGCCCCGATCAGGGATGGGACACCTCAGGTGTTGACGGCGCTTATTCGATGATTCTGCCGGTCGGCGGCTATTCGGTCTCGTTCAATCATATCGATCACCGCGATACGACCGTTCAATCCGTAAATATCGTTGCCGACTCGACTACGACGCTGAATATGACGTTGACCAGATTGCCCGGCGCTCTCAAAGGCATCGTCACCCGCACCCCTTCGCTGCCGGTCGCCGGCATGCGGGTGATTCTATCGGGAGGCGCCGAGGACACCACTGACGCCGCAGGAAATTACGGCTTTGTCAACCTTGCCGATGGCTTGTATTCGCTGACTTTGAATCATCCCGATTATTTCGACACCACGCTTGCAAATATATCGGTGACGCCGGGTGATACTACTTACAAAAACGTTACGGTGCGGATCCGGCCGGGCTGGCTTGCGGGAATCGTAACCGATACCGCCGGCGTGGCCATCGAAAGCGTTCTGGTGAGCTGCACCGGCAGCCTCATTTTACAGACCGATTCCGTCTATACCGGGCCCGACGGCCGATTCCTGATAGAGCTGACTCCCGACAATTACAGTCTGGCCTTCTCTCATCCTGTTTTCGATGACACCACTATGTCCGGCGTGGGCATAACGGCCACCGATACCACGTTCGTCTCTGTCGAACTGAAACCGACCGATTTCCCGCCCGTTATTACCTCGCCTGCTTCCACCTCGGCCACCGAGGATATCCCATTCAGTTACGTGGCCGTCGCCTACGATCCCAATGGCCATCCGGTGACGCTGAGCATCGACCGATACGCCTCGTGGTTGACGGTATCCGGCGATACCATATTCGGAACCCCTACCGAGGGGAAAACCGACACCAGTTTCCGTATAATCGCCTCCGACGGATTGTTGGCGGATACGCTGATAGTATTTATCGACGTCATTCCGGTGAACGATCCGCCCCGGATCATCTCGCCCGATTCCGCATCGGCTACGGAGCATCAGCCGTTTTCCTATGCGGCGATGGCCGTCGATC
>CAZHVC010000102.1:0-6527 GCA_964535765.1 uncultured Ignavibacteria bacterium
ATATAGCAGACCCGAAAGATGAAATCGCCTTTTTCGGTGACCGCCGGATTCGTCGATGCCGGACTGACCATAGGGATACGATTCCGCTGGCAGATCGGCGCCGCCGCCAGGCTGCGCGATGAGGCCACCTCGCCGATAATAGCCGCCACGCGGTTGCGGGTGATCAGCTTGGTCACCGCGGTGGCCGCCTCTTCCGGTTTCGACTGGGTGTCCTCGGTGATCAGTTTTATCTTTCGTCCGAAAATTCCGCCGGCGCCGTTGACGTCCTCCACGGCCAAAAGCAGTCCCCTATGGGTGGACAGACCGAAAGTGGCGGTCGTGCCGGTCAAGGATGAGTATTCGCCGATCAATATTTCGTCGCTGCTTGGCGCTCGGCCGCAGGCCGACAGTAGGGCGAAACCGAAAAGAGTCATCACTATCAGCGATTTCCCGCGATTATCCACGGCAGTCTCCTTTTTTTCGTTTTTCTAATGATAGAAGCAATCCGGCAATGTTGTCAAGGAATGTATGATATCGCCGGCCGTCTTTTCGGACGACGCAGAAAAAAGCCGGCGCGGTTTGCAATCCGGGGCCGGCTTTTGCTTATCTGTGTATGTATGGTAGTTTACTGCAGATGCTCGGCCAGAAACTTCTCCATGGCTTCGTAAAAGTCGAATCTGTTTTCCTCGTTGGCGAAACCGTGGCCCTCGTTGCTTTTCACCATATATTCGACGGCGATGCCGCGTTTCCGCAAAGCCTCGACGATCTGATTCGATTCATCGATATTCACCCGCGGGTCGTTGGCTCCCTGGGCCACCAGGATCGGCGCTTTCATTTTATCCGTATGAAAAACCGGCGATCTTTCCGCCAGGTCGGCGCTGTCTTTCGTCGGGTCTCCGATCATTTCGTGCATCATGTCGAGATACGGTTTCCAATACGGCGGAATCGTTTTCAAGAAAGTGAACAGATTCGACACGCCGACGTAATCGACTCCGCAGGCGTAAAGTTCCGGCGAAAACGCCAGTCCGGCCAGGGTCGCGTAGCCGCCGTAACTACCTCCATATATGGCGATTCTTTTGGGATCGGCTATTCCTTCCTTTATCAGCCAGCGCACGCCATCGGATATATCATCCTGCATCGCCTTTCCCCATTGTTTGAACGACTTCATCCAAAATTCCCGCCCGTATCCGGTCGAACCGCGGAAATTCATCTGCAGAACCGCATACCCTCGATTGGCCAGAAATTGAACTTCCGGATTGAATCCCCAGGTATCGCGATGCCAGGGACCCCCGTGGGGATTGACCACCACCGGCAGATTTTTCGGTTCTTTGCCCAAAGGCAATGTCAGATAACCGTTTATCGTCAGCCCGTCGCGCGACTTGTAGCTTATCGGTTTCATCGGGGCAAGCTCGTTTTCATCAAGCCAAGGGTTGCGCACGGCGAGTTTGGTCAATCTGCCGCTTTCTTTTTCATACAGATAATACGCTCCCAGCGAACGATCGCTGAATGTTCTCACTATGAACATGTCTTCGTTTTTATTATTGAAAGAAATGGCCACCTCGTAGCCGGGGAGTTTATTCCTTAGGTCGGTGTAAATCGCCTCGGTTTCCTGGTCGAGGAATTTCTCTTCGGGTTTCCAGGTCGTGTAATTGATTAGGGTCAATACCTTTCTTTTGCGGGAATAAGCCATCGATTCGACGTCAACCTCGGGGTGTTCGAATAATACTTCGGTTTCCTTTCCCAGCGATATATCGTATTTCACGATCGCCATCTTGTCCCGGCCGAGGTTCGAGGTGGCGTAGATATTTTTATTGTCGAAAGTGAAAAAAAGCGGCGAAAAAGAATCCTTGAAATTGGTCTGAATCAATATCCGAAAAGGCTCGCCGATACTGTCCCGGTAAAGAACCGACACATTTACTCCATCGGTAGCCGTCGCTATCCGGATATTGCCGTCATGATCGGTCATCCAGCTTACGATATTGCCCGGATTTTCGGCGACCATCGTAAGTTCGCCGCTGACCGTGTTCAACCGGTAAGCATCGAATATCTGAGGATTACGCTTGTTCATCGCTATCAATACGTCGGTGGGATGATCAATCAAATCGTCGATCAGCCGCACCTGGACCGAATCGAACGGGGTCAGATCCAGCTCTTTGGTCCCCTCGCGATCGACGACGAACAGATGGAAGTTTTCGTCTCCGCCGAAATCCTTGAAATAAAGAATCCGGTCGTTTCCCTTCCAGAAATATGACGAAATATCCCGATCGGTCACCGAGGTTATCCTGGTCGCCTCATTTTCTCCTCGACGTTGGACGAAAATGTTCATCCTGTTTTGATAAGGTTGGGTGAACGAGATGTAGTTGCCGTCGGGGGAAATCTGAAAATAAGCCTTCTCCGGATTCTTGAAAAAATCCCGCAGAGGAATCTGCCGCGGCTGCGCCGTCGTTTGTACTGCGGCGACAGCGATAATCATAAAACAGACGCCCCAGAACAATAACTGATGCTTCATCATTCGCTTATCCTTTCTTAAAAAACGTTTTCGGGTACTCCGGGGGATATCCACCGACGATCCCGTTCGGCAATCGATTGTTCCAATTGCTCTATACGTTGTTTTTCTTATTTTGGTTTCGCCGGCTGGAACGTCGAAACCGCCTCGCCTATTCTATTAATCCCAGCTCCCGCAATTCCTTTTCATACCGCACCCTGAACATGTAGGGTATCGTCTCCTTATAGTTTCCCACGGCGGTATGCTGGATTTTCCCCTCTTTCTTGCATTTGTAATAATGCTCTTTGCTCCGGTAGCCAATTATTTCCGCCGGATTCCCCAAAATAATAGCCAGCGGAGGGATGTTCTTGGTCACCACCGATCCCATCCCGATGATTGCTCCTTCGCCTATTTCCAGCCCCGGCATTATCAACACGCCCGCACCGATCCAGACGAATTCGCGGATTATCACCGGCTTTAGTTCGACGATATCGTCAAAAGGTATGGCATTGGCGTTTCGGTAATGATGTTGGACGGTGAAAATGGTGCAATTGTAACCGATACCAGTGTTCTCCCCTACATACAGTCCACCGCTGGAATTTATTATGGTGCCGTCATGGATCAGCACTCTGTCTTTCAAAATAACCCGATGGGGCATGCTGATTGTCACCGAACGGCCGATCCGGACATCCTTGCCGCACTCGCGGAACTGCTCGGGAACGTAGGTGCGCCGCATATCCTCACGATAGCTTTTGCGCAGCCATGACAAAAACCTAACCGGTCCCCAATCCTTAACCAGCCTTTTCAGCTCCATACCTTCCCGATAGGTCACCGCCATCTTCCGGCAAAATAGCATAATATAATAACCAGGGCCTTATTACAACGGCAATTTTAAATTAGTGATTTTTTGATTTTCATGACCTGCGCCCCGCCGCCTCTCCGGAAAACTTATTTTTCGGGGGACTGTTGTCGCTGCCTCGACTTCATCCCTTTGTCCTTGATATCGCCCGATCGGATGCCTATTCTGTAATCGGGCAGGTTGGGGAGATTTGCTGATAATCATGAGGCCTGTAAACGCTGCGGCTGTGCAAAACCAGTCGGAAAAATTACGTTTCGTTCGGGAAAGGCGCCGGGCAAGCCGGTCTGCGGCGCCGGCCTGACAGCAGGATCGATTGTATGCACGAACTGGGGATCGCCGAATCAATCCTCAAGGCAATCCGCCTGAAAAGCAGTGAACTGGCCGGGGCTTCGATAACCTCCGTGGGCCTTAAAGTAGGTGCTCTTTCGAATGTCGTCGCTGAGGCTCTGCGGTTCGCTTTCGAGGCGATCAGCAAGGATACGGAATTCGCCGGGGTCAAACTCGATATCGAGAATTGCCCGGTTCTGATCGAATGTCTGAATTGCGGCTGCCAATGTCCGGTCGTCGCCTACAATTTTGGTTGCGGCCGCTGCGGCTCCGGCCGGGTAAAAGTGATTCAAGGATACGAATTGGAAATCACCTATATGGAAATCGAAAGCGGCGATGCCGAAAAGCGATCGCCGAAATAACGAAACCACGACATTGACCATAGCATTGAGGGAAAAGGCCATGACGGAAAGAATTCCCGTAAATCAAAAGCTCCTCTCCGAAAACGATTTGATCGCTACAAGGCTGAGAGAATTATTCAAGCGAAAAAGGGTAGTCGTCCTGAATCTGGTCAGCTCGCCCGGCTCGGGGAAAACTACACTTCTGGAAAAGACTATCGGAGCGCTGAAAGATAAATATCGGCTGGCCCTGATCGCCGGCGACGTGCAGACGGAAAACGACGCCGCTCGGCTAATCCGCGCCGGCGGTTCAATCGTAAGGCCGATAGTCACCGGCGGCTCCTGCCATCTCGATGCCCGGCTGATCGAGCGATCGCTGGAAAGTATCGATTTGGACAAAGTCGACCTTCTTTTTATAGAAAACGTCGGCAATCTCGTCTGTCCCGCCGGATTCGACCTCGGCGAAAATATGAAAGTCGTGCTGATTAGCACCACCGAGGGCGACGATAAGCCGCTGAAATACCCGGCTATGTTCCGAAAGGCCTCCGTGGTCGTCATCAATAAGATCGACCTTCTCGGCCTGTCCGATTTCGATATCGCTTCCGCCCGCCGCAACGCTCGTGAAATCAACGCCGACCTGTTATTTTTCGAACTCTCCTGTCGCGATGGCCGCGGACTTGATGCCTGGTTCGGCTGGCTGGGGTCGTTGGTTGAAAAAAACGCAAACAGCTGACCGTTTGGGACCGTTTGCCTCTCTTTTTTCCGTCAGAAATCTGATCGCATTATTTCGGCCGCCGGAACCGGTGGGGAATCGATTATCCAGAAGCGGGCGCGAAACAAACGAACCGAGATTCCGATTTTCGCTTGCAGCCAATAGCGAAAATGCCGGGATAAAACCGCAATCGGCCATTAGTCGCTTGACAAGTCTGTCGATCCATCTCTATAATCCCCCGGCGGATTGCGCTCGAAATCCTTGGAGAGAGGACTGGCAAAAGAGATATGAAAATCGCTGTCGGCGCCGATCATGCTGGTTTCGCCCTTAAAGAAGAACTCAAAAAACATTTAAGCGGAAAAGGTTTCGCTATCGAAGATTGCGGCACCCATTCCGCCGAGCCGGTCGATTATCCCGTCTATGCCCACGCCGTGGCCGTCCGCGTCGGCGAAAAACAGTGCGACCGGGGGATCATTATCGACGGCGCCGGAATAGGTTCTTGTATCGTCGCCAACAAGGTCAGTGGAGTAAGGGCCGCCTCTTGCCACGACCTGACATCGGCCAAAAACAGCCGCGAACACAACGACGCCAACGTCCTTACCCTTGGCGCCGGATTGATCGGCCTTGAACTGGCCCGTCAGATCGCCGATATCTGGTTAACGACCGAATGCACCGTGGAACGACATAAGCGGCGGGTCGCCATGATCACGGAAATCGAACGGGGCAATCCGCCGCCGGTTCAACCGGCAGCCTCGGCCATACCCGAACTCGAACCGGACGATATCCGACGGATCGCCGAAAAAATCCAATCGCTTATCGGCGGCAGTTGCCGGGTCGTCGACGGCGATATCGTCTGTTCCTCCGGACAGAATATCTTTATCCACTACGGTCACCCTACCAAAATCGATCCCGATTCCGTCAAGAACATGATCGACGCCGGCGCCGGTAGAATCGGCTATACCCCCGATGGCAACGACCTGCCGTCCGGAATCGCCGAATTGATCGACCATACACTGCTCAGTCCACAGGCGACCCCGGATCAGATAAAGAAATTGTGCGAGGAGGCGATCGCCTACAAGTTCGCCACTGTTTGTGTTAATCCCTGCCATGTCAAGTTATGTTGGCAACTCCTGCGCGGCTCTCCGGTGAAGGTTTGTTCCGTCGTGGGTTTTCCGTTCGGTGCCAACACCTCGGAAATAAAGGCGATGGAAGCCCGCCGGGCGATCCGCGACGGTGCCGGCGAAATCGACATGGTGATCAATATCGGTGCGCTCAAAGCGGGTGACGACGAAACCGTACTGCGGGACATCATGGCGGTCACCGAGGCCTGCCGCGACGGCGGCGCGCTGTCGAAAGTGATTATCGAAACCGCCTTTCTCACCGACGACGAGAAAGTCCGCGCCTGCAAATTGGCCAAAAAGGCGCGCGCCGATTTCGTGAAAACATCGACCGGCTATGGTCCCGGAGGCGCCACCGTGCACGATGTCGCCTTGATGAGCCAAGCCGTCAGGGGGACGAAAATGGGCGTCAAGGCCTCGGGAGGAATAAGAAGTTACGCCGATGCCCGAAAAATGATTCAGGCCGGCGCCACCCGAATCGGCGCCTCGGCGGGAGTGAAAATAACCCAGGAAGCCGGTAAAATCACGGTTTCCGAATAAATCCAGTTGAATTGCACCAAACCAGGAGAACATTTTGCCGGACTTGAGAGCTTACGTCTTTCTCGATAGTATCCAGCCCCAATATGCCGCCTTCCTCGGAACCGTCGCTCAGGGTTTTTTGCCGATCGCCGGCATGGCCTCGCTCTACGTGGAAATTTCACCCGGAATC
>CAZHVC010000103.1:0-6516 GCA_964535765.1 uncultured Ignavibacteria bacterium
GATCAGAATGAAGCTTGTACCGCAGCGGGGATGCAGAGTGGCAAAGCGCGCGGCATTTTCGATAGTGAGGGGAAGATCGTTTTCGAAAGCATGAATCGTTTTATGCTCGGCTCCGTGGTATTCGAAAATTCTTTTGATGTCCTTGAACGTGGAAATGAATGCGATATACGCCAGAAAAAACACGACCCTGATAAATCCGGCGGTAAGATTGAACAGCAGCGCCTGCCGATCCAAACCCAAAAGTTGTGTCAGAGCCAGCGGCAAAAAGAAAAACAGGGCGATACCGAGGCCAAGCGCAAATATCAAAGCCAAGCCCAAAGCAACGCCGATTTTCGCCGATACCGGCCCGCCTATCGAGTTCCGTGAATCCTCGGGGGCGGCCGCGATTTCGGCTGAAAAATTCAAGGTCTTTATTCCAAGGATCAGCATCTCGAAAAAAGATACGATCCCCCTGATAACCGGCCGGCCCAGCAACCGTTTTTTTTGGGTCAATGATCTGAATTGCTCGCTGCGGGTGATAATTTCGCCCGAGGGGTGACGTACGGAAGTAGATACACGACCGGGCGAACGCATCATCACCCCCTCGATAACCGCCTGACCGCCGACATTTTTATCGACAAAAAAAAGCGGCGAAAGGAGATACTTGAAAAACATGGCCTGATTCAGTCAGAAACGCGCCGAAAGCGGCGGCTGCTAGAAAGTAACCGCAGGAAATTATTTGTCCTGGCCGTACTTGCGCTTAAACCTATCGACCCGCCCGGCGGTATCGACCAGCTTCTGTTTTCCGGTAAAAAAGGGATGGCAATTCGAACAGATTTCAACGGAAATGTTTTTCACGGTCGATCTGGTCTCGATCACGTTTCCACAGGCGCAGGTAATACGCGTTTCGTAATATTTGGGGTGTATCTTTTCCTTCATTTTTCCTCCGAAAAATTAAATATAATCTTTTTTCATGCCATGGCAAGAATTAAATATCGGCATCCATCGCCTGATCTTCCGTTATCTCAAAATCGTGAACTTAAGCCCGTTTTCAAAGCCGCGCGGCCGCGCCAGATACACCCCCGATGGCAACATCGCCCCCGAACCGTCCCTCCCGTCCCAGTAGAAACCTTCACCGCTTCCTCCCCGGTCCAATGTAATCAGCAATCGTCCACAAACATCATAAATATCCAGCAATAAATTGGCTGGGCCGATATTATTGCCGACTACCGGCACCATTACCCCCCCGTTGGATGGATTCGGATAGGGCAAGCCGATACCGCTCGAATTCAGTTGTTCCGATGCCGTCTCGGATATATCCGTGCGTGAATCGTATGCGGCTAGCGAGACCGGTCCGGCCCCTACGCCGAAATTGCCATAGATATTGCCGTTATCATCGAACTTGGTGACCGAACTGGCCGCCTGGCCGGCAGAATATATGAATCCGGCCGAATCGAGGGCGATCCCCATGGCGCCGGCCGATACCAAGATCGGGTTCGATTCCCCCCTGATAAGAATGCGATTCAAGGCGTCATAGCTGAATACATATCCTGAACCTGCCCAGCCGCCGGCGCTTATATAGCCTATACCGTAACGGTTTATCACCACCTGAAACGGATCGCCGCCGGTCGCCAGAGAATCGACGACCAGCCGCGTCGCCGGATCGACAAAATAGATTTTGCCCCGAATGCTTACATAATCGCCGGTGCAAATCACATTGAGGATACCATCACTGCCGATCGCCAAACACTGCGGGTTTTTCCCGACGTTAATGGTGGCGACAACCTGGCCGCTGGCCAGATCGATCTCATCCACCCGCCCCTGCCCGAAACTGAAATCATTGGGGTTGAAAGCACTGACGGCAACATAAAGACGGCCGGCGTGACAGAGAACCCCCGCCGGCGACTGGCCGACAGCGAAAGTATCTATAACCTGACGGGTCGTCAAGTCGACCCGATATACGCAGCTGCTTACAAATCCGCTTACCAGGGCATCCCCGTTCCAAAAATCACACCAATAAGGATTCGAATTCAAGGGAAGGGATACTTCAGCGATCGTCCGCGGCAGAGTCGGATCGATTATTTGCAGGCTGGCCGAGCCTGAGTTCACCACGTAAAGCAAACCCTCATAGACAGCCGCGTGATTGGGGACCGGTCCGGTTGTCAGAACATGATTCTGCACGGCCATGGTGGCCAAGTTGATCCGTGAAAGCGTCTCCGATGTGCCGTTGACGATATACAACCAGTTGTCAGCGTAAACTCCCGCCGACAGAAAAAGCCACAAAGCAAAAACCTTGAACGTTTTCATGAAAAGATTTCTCCTAAAACTTGACGCCAATACCCGCACCAAAAGTCCGGGGCGGCATAGGTTGAAATTCCACGAGTTCGTATTTTTCATTTGTGAGATTATCTATCCAGAATTTCAGTTCGATCTCCGCCGGATAAAGGCGAAGTGTCGCCCCGGCTTCGATATCCGCCGTCAGATACGGCGGCAACGCCTTGGTGTTTTCCTCAAGATAAAATCTTCGGCCGACATGTCTGATGTTGTAATTCAGGAACATCCGGCGGTGGCGGACTGCGACGTCGAGCCGGTTAACCCAGCGCGGTTGATGAATTATTTCTTTGCCGTAATAGGGCTGATTCCGCTCACGATTCAGAGTGATCGACTGAATCCGCGAGAAATCGAGAACGAAAATATCCCCCGGAGATTTGTATCCGGCGGTCACGATCAAGCCATAGTAATCGGACGAACTGATATTGACCGGTTTGTATTTTACTCCCTGCGATCTCCGCCAATATATCATATCGGTGAAACGCGACTCGCGATATTCCGCCGTCAATCGCCAATTCCCCTGCCAGGTTAAACCGGTGAACAGCTCAAGACCCTGAGAGAACGATTTTTCCGGCCTCAAATCGGGATTCGGCAGCGAAAAAATATCTTCTTTCCAGTGCAAATCGGCCAGCCCGGGCAACCGAAAAGTATTTGAACGATACACCCTGATTCCGGCATTGGGGGCGTTACGATAGGAAACCGCCAGAGCAAGCAAACCGGACTCGTGATCGCCTGCGTTTACTCTATTAAAACCGACGCCGAAACTCAATCTGCAGGTAATCGGTCCAAAATCGCGGCTATATTCGGAATAGATATTGCCGCCCGTGACATTTCTGCCATGATCTCCCAGAGAATTGGCCGTTCGAAGTCTATCCCAACCGGCAAGCGACTCCCTGCGGTAAAACAGCCTGCTCCGCAATTCAAGTTCAGGCCCAAGCCTCGCCTCGACCAGCAAATCGACCAGGCTTTCCCGATCTTTATAATAGGTATCGAACTTAATCCAAGAATCCGGGTCAAGATGATGAAGATCTTTACGGGTGTGCGAAACGCCCAATTCCACTCTTACTTTTTCTGCAACGTGCTTACTGTAATCTGCACCCGCTGAAATCGTTTTCTGGCGTTGCCAGGCCGAAAAGTTCGGCTGGATAATCTGCCCCGGGACACCGCTTTCATTCTCGTAATAAAGCGCAGAAAAAGAAAGTTTTCCGCCCCCAAAAACCCGCCCACCCGAAACAGACAACCGATTCAGAAACGACCGCATATTTTGTCTTATGTTTTCGCGGCCGAAATAGTCCGTATAGGGAAAATCGTTTCTCCTGAACTGCGATTCGGCGGAAATACCAAGATTGCCATACCGTTTGCTGCCAACGCCGGCGTTCAAACGATAGCTTTCGAATCCGAAATCGGCGCGGGCCAGTTCGATATGGAAATTGGCGACCGACTTTTCGGGTCCGGTGATGAAATTGATCGTGCCGGAAAGCCCGTAGCCGCCTTCGCCTCCGCCGTCGCGATAAAAAACGATCTTCTTGATCGCAGAAAGCGGCAATTGATTCAGATCGGCCTTGCCGGTCAAGCTTGAATTCAATCGTCTGCCGTCGAGCTGCACTTCGAGAGCTTCCGGGCGTGAACCGGCCACTCCGATATACACTTCGTTCCCCGATACGATCAACTGCAGACCCGGAATTTCGCCGATGAGGTCGGAAATGTCCCTGGCTCCGGGATTGACATGGTAGATTCGCTTTTCGCTTAAAACCGTTCCGGCGGTATCGGATTCAGCGGCGACCACGACCGGCTCCAGTTGAATCGCATCATCGACGAAGAAGATGTCGCATTCCACAGGTGAAACGCCGTTCACTCTTACCGGCGTGGCCACGCGGACGATACGCCCGCGGAATTCGCACCTTACCATATACGAGCCTGTTTCGAGTTTGGTGAAGCTGTAACAGCCGTTATGATCGGTGATCGCCGGATCGGGGTTGGTGTTGACGAAAACGCGGGCGCCGACGATCGGCCCGGTCGAGTCGAATACCCGGCCTTTCAGTCCGACGGCATCCTGCCCCAGGGCCGACCTTGAGGAACTATAGATAATTAGAGCAAATATCGTATAAAAAATAATCCCCCGGGACATCCGGAGGAAACTGAGCGAACCGCTCATCAAGCCAACCTTTCCCTCGAAGGTCTCGTGCTGATTGTTGCAGGGCGGCAGGTCTCCTGACTTACGGCATCGATTTCAGCCTGGCCTTCCCATCTTCGGACAGTGGCCGAGGCTTCGGCTTTGGCCGTTTACAGTAGCGGGGCTGTGACGGCTTTTCACCGTCTTCCCTTTATCCTTTTCAAGGATACCGCTCTGCCTTATTTGTGTTTTAATATATAATTATCGGTTCAGGGAGTCAAGCGAATTGATTCCGGCAATACTCCCTTTAAAATCACCTTTTCGATCGAAGCTGCTACTATTCGACGGTCACGCTTTTGGCAAGATTGCGCGGTTGGTCAACGTCGCAGCCTCGAATGACCGCCATATGATACGCCAACAGCTGCAAGGGGATTATGGCAATCAGCGGCAGGACGAAATCATTGGCGGCCGGTATATAAATGATATCATCCACCAACGTGCTGATATAATCATCCCCCTCGGTGGCGATTGCTATCACGTTTCCTTTGCGCGCCTTTATCTCCTGGATATTCGAAAGTATTTTATCATAGACGGAATCGCGAGGCGCGATAACCACGACCGGCATATTTTCATCGATCAGAGCAATCGGTCCATGCTTCATTTCGGCGGCCGGATACCCCTCGGCATGGATATAGGAAATTTCTTTCAACTTCAGGGCGCCCTCCAGCGCAACCGGAAAATTCACACCGCGGCCGAGGTAAAGAAAGTTATTCATATTGACGTATTTTTCGGCGATTTTCCGCACCTCATCGCTGGTTTCGAGAACGCGGGAAACCAGATCGGGGGTGCCCTGGAGAGCCTTTATCAATTCCTCGCCCTTCTCAAACGACATATTGCGCATTCGGGCCAACAGGATCGTAATCAACGAAAGAACCATTATCTGGGAAGTAAACGCTTTGGTGGAGGCAACTCCGATTTCCGGTCCGGCATGAATATAAACGCCGCCATCGGTTTCGCGGGCGATCGTGGAACCGACGACGTTGCAGATTCCCAGGCAGGTGGCTCCACGGCGCTTCGTTTCGCGGAGTGCCGCCAACGTATCGGCTGTCTCGCCGGATTGCGAGATCACGAATACTATGGTTCCGGGATTGAGTATCGGATTGCGATAACGAAATTCCGAGGCGTATTCCACCTCGACCGGTATCCTGGCGTATTCCTCGATTAAGTATTCGCCGATCAACGCCGCATGCCAGGAAGTGCCGCAGGCGCTGATAATAATACGATCGATCTGGTGCAGTTCCTTATATTGAAGATTTAGGCCGTTCAGCCGTGAAATCCCATTTTCGAAATCGAGTCGGCCTCTGATGGCGTTTCTCAGCGTGGCTGGCTGCTCCATGATTTCTTTCAGCATGAAATGAGGGTAGCCGCCTTTTTCGATCATGTCCAGAGACCAGGACACTTCCTGGACCCGCGGGCTCACGTGGCTTTTATCCAATTTCGAAATGCGGAAGCTCGAGGATTTAATCTCAGCGATTTCCTGTTCGCCCAAATATACGACCTGATTGGTATGGCGCAGGATGGCCGCCACATCCGAGGCCAGGAAATTCTCGCCCTGCCCTCTGCCGATCACCAGCGGTGAACCGTTGCGGGCAGCCACGATCCTGTCGGGGGTGTCAAGGCAAATCACGCCGATCCCGTATGTACCTTCAACCTGCGTCAGCGCCGCCCGTACCGCCTCGGTGAGATCGCCTTCGAACTGGTCTTCTATCAAATGGGCCAGGATCTCGGTGTCGGTGTCGGTGATGAACTTGTGGCCTTTTTTAATGAGGAATTTTTTCAAAGTCGAATAATTTTCGATAATGCCGTTGTGAACGACCGCAATCTTTCCCGTGCAATCGATGTGCGGGTGCGCGTTTATATCGGTGGGTTCACCGTGCGTCGCCCACCGGGTATGGCCGACACCGAGCGAGGAATTGAACTCTTTATCCCGGATGAGCTCTTCAAGCGCTTGAATCTTTCCCGCCGTTTTTTGAAAAATCATATCCGAGTTTTCGATAAAGGCCAATCCCGCCGAATCATAGCCGCGGTATTCG
>CAZHVC010000104.1:0-6491 GCA_964535765.1 uncultured Ignavibacteria bacterium
GATAGGCGGTTGGGCGAGGTGATTTTCGAGGCGTTTAAGAACGGTTCGCGGCTTGACGGCTGGAGCGAGCATTTCCGAATCGAACATTGGCGAAAAGCATTCCAGAAAACGGGAATCGAGCCGCTGGACTATCTTCGGGAAAAAGATCCAGCGGCTGGTCTCCCTTGGGACCATATCGAAAAGGGAATTCCGAAAAGATACCTTCTCTGGGAGCGGGATAAGGCCAGGGCCGGATTGCCGGTTCACCGGCGGAAAATCGCCGTTTCCGGAGCAGTGCCGATCCCTGACGATAATTTTGGGCGCCCTGCCAAACCGCGGCGGAATGATCAGGCGACAACCCTTATTTATCAGACAAGGGTGAAGTATGCACGCGATGAAAGATTGCGGTTCTATTCACACCTCGATATCATGAGGGCGTTGCAGAGAGCGATCAAACGGGCCGAGTTACCGGTGGCCTTAAGTCATGGCCATAACAGGCATATGAAAATCGCCTTCGGTCATCCTCTCCCCCTCGGTTATGTATCAAAAGCCGAATATTTCGATCTGCAGACCGAAAGGCCGCTCGATAGCGAAAGCATGGTCAGGCTGAAAAAAAATCTGCCTGAAGGTTTTGCCATTGAATCGGCGAAGTTCTTCACCGGCGACGGGATTTCGCTGGTGCGGGCGGTCAACTCGATTTCCTATCGCGCCTATCTCGATAATAATGTAGAATCAATAGAGGACCGGATAAAATCGCTTAGGGAATCGCCCGAACTTATCGTTGAAAGAAACAGGCCGAAAAGCTCCGGCCGGATTTCCGCCCGGGATTTGCTGCTATCGATATCACTGAACGGCGAAGCGATCGAAATGGAGATTGTTTTAGCCGATTATAAAAGCCTGAGGCCGTCGGAGGTGCTTATTTACGGTCTGGGACTTCCGGCTGAAACCGTAATGCCGATGATTATCGAAAGAACGGGACAATATCATTTACAAGGAATTCACCGAACCGATCCCCTTCAGCTTGTTTGAAAACGTGCTTTCATCCGCCAGAGACATCGCCTACCGCTCATTGATCCGCTGGGAAAATTCGGGAATCGATCCCCATGATTTGCTTGAGCCGCTGATTGATGATCTGGCTGTGACCGCCGACCGATCGCTGGCCCGAGAGCTGTTTCTTGGTGTAATCAGATGGCGCAGATTTCTCGATCATTATATCGATACTTACAGTCATCGCCGCCGTCTTCACGGCAAACTCAGGAATATCCTGAGGCTGGGATTTTATCAGCTCCTCAAGCTGGACAGAATCCCCCCGCATGCGGCGGTTTTCGAATCAGTGGAGCTGACCAAAAAATACGCAGGTGCTGAACAAGCCGCTTTGACGAATGCGGTATTGAGGGCATATCTGAAAGAGCCTGAAAGGGTTACGTTCCCCGATAAGGCAACCGATCCGGTGGAATATCTGGGCTTGACCCAATCGTACCCCGATTGGTTGGTAAATCGCTATTTGCAACGATTCGGCCTTGACGATTGCGGCAAACTGCTTGAATTCGGCAACAAGCCGGCTCCAGTAAGTTTTTTCGTCAATTCGACTTCGACGGAACCGCCGATTGACTTAAACGAAATATCCGCAGGTATCGAAAATGTCGATGGGCCGGCCGCCTGGAAATATTATATTGCCCGGGATGGTCGGGAATTGCTCAAATCGCCGCAATTTGCAGCAGGACGCATCATTATCGGAGATCCCTCGGCGGGGATGGCGCCTACGGCGCTGAATCCGGACACCGGTTCACTCGTTTTGGATCTGTGCGCATCACCAGGCGGCAAATCGGCGGCATTGAGTATGTTGGTGGGCGATCACGGCCGGGTTATGGCTATCGATGTTTCTTTCGAAAGGCTTAAAAAAATGAAGACAAACTGCCGCCGCTGGGATCTGAAAAATGTTGATCTGGCCGCAGCCGACCTTTTACAATTTGCCACTTCGAGGAAATTCAAATATATATTGCTGGATGTCCCCTGCTCGGGAACTGGAACGATGAGACGCAATCCTGATCTACGCTGGCGGTTGCGGCCTGACGATATCGAAAGGCTGGCCGATTATCAGGCGAAAATGCTCAAGGCGGCAAGCCATCTGCTCGATCGAGGAGGCCGACTTGTCTATTCCACATGCAGTATCGAGCCCGAGGAAAACGAATTGCAGATCGAACGATTCATCGGCGAAAATCCCGGTTTCCGGATGGAAGACGATGCTCGATTGAACGAATACAGGCTGGGGGAAGGAATGTACGCCACTTTTCCCACTCGTCACGGAATGGACGGCGCATTTGCGGCAATCATGAGAAAGTCGATTTAACGAGGCCGAAAAATGCCGGGATGGTTGAAATCCATATTTGCCAAAAGAAAGAGCATTTTGCTGACGGCCGCCGTGTTTTTCGGCGGATTATTCGTCTTAATCATTGCATTCGATTTGATCATCATGCCGGCAATCGTGAATCATGGAAACGAGTTGACCATGCCCGATATAATCGGTATCGACAAAAAAGTGGCCGCAAAGAAACTGGAAGATATGAAATTGAGATTTCAGATAACCACGGAGGAGTTCCACTCTTTCTACCCCAAAGGTTACGTCATCGGTCAGGTGCCCGCCGTCGGAGCGAAGGTCAAAGCGGGAGCAACGGTGCGGGTGACGATTTCCAAAGGGGCGCCATCGGCTACCGTGCCGCATCTGAAAGGGATCTCGCTGAGAGAGGCGAGGCTGATGATAGAAAATGCCGGCCTTACACTCGGAGATATAGTCTGGTTCGAGGACATGAGTTTGCCGGATGGCGTGGTTATCGAATCCAATCCTCCTGCGGGGACGCAGTTGCGCCAGAACACGGAAGTCCAATTAGTGGTCAACCGCCTCGGCGAGATAGCCACGGTGAACGTTCCCGCCTTGGTCGGTCTTGACTATGCCGAGGCAAAAGCGATAATTGAGCGGAGCGGCCTGATGCTGGGCGAGGTAAAATACAAAAGAGACGATCGGATACTTCCGGAAAGCGTGCTTTCGCAATCGATCGCCCCCGGCACCGCCGTGCCGCGCTGGACCAAGATCGACCTGGTCATATCGAGATCGGAGTGAAAGATGAACGAATTCACCGTTAATCCCCGAAAAACATTGGTGGCGCCGTCGATACTGTCCGCCGATTTCACCCGTCTGGCCGAAGAGATTGCGGCGGTTGAACAAGCCGGTGCGGATATGCTTCATATCGATATCATGGATGGCCATTTCGTGCCCAATATCACATTCGGTCCGGGAATGGTGTCGGCTTTGCGGAAAGTGACGAAACTGCCGCTGGATGTACACCTGATGATCACCGCTCCCGAATCGTTTATTCCCCGATTCATCGACGCGGGAGCCGATATTTTGACAATCCATTTCGAATCGTCAGTGCACCTTCACCGGAACGTGCAAACGATCAAGAACCTCAAAGTGAAAGCCGGAGTCAGCCTGAATCCGCACACTCCGATCGTTCTGGCCACCGAGATCATTCCCAGCCTCGACTTGTTGCTGCTGATGAGCGTCAATCCCGGTTTCGGCGGGCAGAGGTTCATCGATCAAACGTTGACCAAAATCCGCACTGCCCGCCGTTTCATCGATTCCGGCAAACTCGACTGCCTGATCGAGGTCGACGGCGGAATAACGGACGAAACAGGAAGATGGTGTGTCGAAGCGGGCGTCGACATATTGGTCGCCGGCGACTTCATCTTCCATTCCAACGACTACGGCAGGGCGATGGATTCGCTCGGACGCAGGAGCTGACTGGAATCGAAATTTGGATCAACATGAAAATTATCCGATCGGTCAAAAGAGGAGAATAGGATGGAAATAGGAATTCCCAAGGAGACACGCCATCTCGAGAATCGCGTGGCGGTGACGCCGGGTGCGGCGCGGGCGCTGGTTAGCGCAGGCCATCAGGTCTATTTCGAAAAAGGCGCAGGCGAAATCTCGGGTTTTGCGGATCAGGAGTATTTGCAGGTCGGGGTCAAGCTTGTCTATTCGCTGGAGGAGATATTCTACCGTTCCAAAATGGTGCTCATGATTTCCCCGCCGACCACCGAAGAATATCGCCTGATGCAGGAAGACCAGATCATAATGTCGAGCCTGCATCTGGCGGTGGCTGCACCCGAAAATATCCGGCTGTTGCTGGAAAAAAGGATCACAGCCATCGGCTTTGAGGTCATCGAGGATGACGAAGGGCAACTGCCGATCCTCGTACCGATGTCTGAGCTTGCCGGTCAAATGTGCATCAATATCGCCTCTTATTACCTTTCCAATCGCGGCGGCGGTCGCGGAGTTCTGCTGGGGGGCGCGGCCGGCATCCCGCCGGCGACGGTGGTGGTGCTCGGCGCAGGCACGCTTGGTCTGAGCGCAGTGAGGACGGCCAAGGGAATGGGCTGCAACGTAATCCTGTTCGATAACGACATCCGAAAGCTGAGATACGCCAACGAGCTTTATAACAAGCAGCTCGTAACATATCTACCGTTCGTGCAGAACCTCGAGAAAGCGATCAGAATCGCCGATGTCGTGGTCGGGGCGATCTTGATCCACGGCGAAAAACCGCCGAAACTGATCACCGAGGAAATGGTGAAATCGATGAAGCCGCAGTCTCTAATCATCGATGCCTCGATCGACCAGGGAGGCTGTGTCGAAACCTCTCATCCCACCAACTGGGCCAACGCTACTTTCATCAAACACGGAATCACCCATTTCTGCGTACCCAATATGCCGTCTAATATTTCCAGAACGGCCACTTACGCGATTTCGAACGCCGTGCTCCCCTACGCCTACCAAATCGCCGAGCTCGGGATAGAGGATGCGATGCGGCGGGATCCCGGTTTGGCCCGCGGTGCATATACATTCAAAGGATATGCCACCCGACGAGTGGTGGCCTCAAGACTTGGAATTGAAGCCAGAACGATCAAGGACATTTTGGGAATGGGACATTGATAATGAAGTGGATGGACATTTACAATAGTAAAAGAACCACCGCCGAAGAGGCAGTAAAAGCCATCAAATCAGGCGATACCGTGTTGATTCACCCTGGCTGTTGCACGCCGGAACATTTGGTCGACGCTATGGTGGCCAGAAAAGACGAACTCGAGAACGTCAAGATCGTTCATATACTCACGCAGGGGAAAGCAGCCTATGCGATGCCCGGTATGGAACCGCATTTCCGGCATCAGTCTTTTTTCACCGGCGCCAATGTCAGGAAAGCGGTCAATGAAGGCCGGGCCGATCAGACGCATATCTTTTTGGGAGAAGTTGAAAATCTTTGGCTGACGGGGAAAATGAATATCGATGTCGTCCTGATCCAGATCTCCCCGCCGGATGAACATGGATTCTGTTCGTTCGGCGTCGGTGTCGACATAACGATGTCGGCCGCCCACTACGCAAAAACCGTCATCGCCCAGGTGAATAGCCAGATGCCGAGGGTGCACGGCGACTGCTTCATACATGTGAGCAAGCTGACTCATCTGGTGGAGCACGACGGGCCGCTCATGGAAATGCCGCAGGGTATTCCCGATGAGACGTCGATGAAGATCGGCAAATTGATTGCGGATAATATCGAAGACGGTTCGACGCTGCAGATGGGGATCGGCTCCATTCCGGATGCCTTTCTCTATGCGCTCGAGGGGCGACGCGACATGGGAATTCACACCGAAATGTTTTCCGACGGTGTGATCCATCTGGTCGATACCGGCGTGATAACGGGATCGAAAAAGACTCTGCATCCGGGGAAGATCGTGGCCGCTTTCGTTCTGGGCACCAAAAAGGTATTTGATTTTTGCGATGACAATCCAATGCTCGAGTTTCACCCCTGTCGCTACACCAACGATCCGTTCATAATCGCCCAGAACAACAAGATGGTCTCGATCAACTCGGCGCTCGGAATTGACTTGACCGGACAGGTTTTCGCTGATTCGCTCGGTTTTCAATTTTACTCCGGATTCGGCGGGCAACTCTATTTCGTGAGAGGAGCTGCCAAGTCAAAAGGCGGGAAACCATTCATCGGTTTTCCGGCCACTGCCAAAGATGGCAAGGTTTCGAGAATCTGTCCGCATATGCCTCTTGGAACCGGTGTCACCACAACCCGAGCCGACGTTCATTGGGTCGTTACCGAATACGGTGCGGTCGATCTCTGGGGAAAATCGGTGGGCGAGCGGGCGAAATTGCTGATATCGATAGCAGCCCCGCAATTCCGGGAAGAGCTCGAACGGTTTGCCAGAGAACAAAAGTATTTTTGACAGATTGCCGACATGATTCAATCCGGTGGTTTCAAGGCGAAACGGCCTTGCGGCCTGTTTATTCCCATACGCCGAATTCCTGGTTCAGCCGACATTTCGAACGCGGCGGAATCATGAATCGACAGTTCGTATCGAAGACGGGATATGTGTAAAATCGAAAATGACAGGGCAAGAGCATGGCAATTGCTGTGCGCCCATACATCCAGCGAATCATTGCGGAAACATGC
>CAZHVC010000105.1:0-6478 GCA_964535765.1 uncultured Ignavibacteria bacterium
ACACAGGCGTTGACCCGAAGCCTTGAAGAAAAACTCCGCCACCAGATTAGTGCGAAATACAGGGACGAATATGAAGCTAAAATCGCCAAGATTAGAGCGGAGCTTAAAAAAGAAGCAATTAAGAATGCACAAGAATTGATGGCCACCAGACTAAAAAATCTCCAATCGGAAGTGCAGGAAAAAGAAGAACTTCTCAAAGAGGCTCGCAAGACTGAATTAGAACTCAGAAGGAAACAACGCCGAATTGAGCAAAAAAGCAAGAACATAGATTTGGAAATAGCGCGTAGGATAGATAAGGAAAGAGAAAGGATAGAAGCCGCCGCAACTCAAAAGGCAAACGAGGCACACAGGCTTAAGGACAGAGAACATGAAAAAATAATCGCCGATATGAAAGCCCAAATCGACGAACTCAAACGAAAAGTTGAGCAAGGATCACAACAAATCCAAGGCGAAGTGCAGGAGCTGGAGCTTGAGGAAATTCTACGTCGGAAATTTCCTAATGACGAGATTGCTCCGGTCAGCAAAGGCACAAAAGGCGCAGATATCTTGCAGATCGTTTATGCCTATTCTGGCCAACCATGCGGCAGCATTCTATGGGAATCGAAAAGAACAAAATCCTGGAACGACGCCTGGATCGAAAAAATCAAAGATGACCAAAGCGAAGCAAAGGCCAACATCGCCGTAATCGTTTCCGCAATATTGCCGAAAGATGTCAACCGCTTCGATAATATTAAAGGCATTTGGGTCACCGACCTCCAAAGCGCCTCAGCTCTTGCGGTGGTCTTGCGCGAGAACTTGATCGGCTTATCGCATATGAAATCTGCCTTGGCGGGCAAAAATGAAAAAATGGAAATTCTCTATGAATACTTATCAGGTCCTCAATTCAAACAAAGAGTTCAGGCTTTGGTCGAAACGTTCACGATGATGAGAGACGATCTTGATGGGGAAAAAAGAGCCTTCGAACGGCTTTGGGCCAAAAGAGGAAAACAGTTAGAAAGGATACTGAAAAATACCGCCGGTATGTATGGAGATCTTCAAGGAATAATCGGAGCTTCCCTTGAAAATCTGAATATTCTTGAACTACCGGCGGCAGATTATAAGCAACCATCGGACCACGAATTACCTTTTTGAGCGGTATATTTCGAAACCGTCATCGCTCCGACAAACAAAACCGGAATTTTATCTCGGGAAGGAGGCTTATTTTCAAAATACCGACCCATTCTCCTGCATTCCGCCTTTGCCGTTGACCGCCGCCCCGCCGAAACATATCTTGTCTTGGCGATCCGACGATAGCGAGGAAGGTGCGGAATGGTTGACAAGGTGTTAAGAAAAATCAAAGACGGAAAATTCGAATTTATCGACATCAAATTCACCGATTTGAAAGGGTGCTGGCGGCATATAACGCTGCCGGCGGAAAAATTCGGCGAAAAAACATTCGAGGACGGCATCGGCGTCGATGGCTCCTCGCTCGGATTCCTTTCCGTCAAGGCCGGTGATATGATTGCCAAACCCGATCCGTCTTTTTACTTTGTCGACCCTTTTTACAAGGAACCAACGCTGTCCCTTCTGGCCGACATCTGCGAAGTGAACCCGCTGGAGCCGCATCCGCGCGACCCCCGCCACACGTTACGCAAGTCGATCGACCGATTGCAGAAACTGATCCCCAGAGCCGAAATGATCGTCGGGCCCGAATTCGAATTCTACCTGTTCGATCAGGTGCGTTACGACCAATCGCCCAGCCACGGCTTTTATTATCTCGATTCCGAAGAAGCCGAGTGGAACTCCGGCCTCGATGACGATGCCAACCTCGGTCATCAAATCAGATATAAAGACGGCTACCACGCCACACCGCCCCGCGACAAGACGTTTTCCATCAGGTCCTACATTTGCCGGCTTTTCAAGGAAACCGGACTTGACGTAAAGTATCACCACCACGAAGTCGGCGGGGCATCTCAGCAGGAAATCGAGGTCGCCCTCGGCCCGATTTCGACGATGGCCGATAAGGCGCAACTGGCCAAGTATCTTATCAAGAACAGCGCGGCCGCTTTCGGCAAGTCGGCCAGTTTCATGCCCAAACCATTGTTCATGGAGCCCGGATCAGGTCTGCACGTGCACCAGTTTCTCGCCAAAGATGGCCAATCACTTTTTTACGATGAAAAGATGGCCTGCAAACTTTCACAGATCGGCCGGTGGTACCTGGGCGGTCTGCTCAAACATGCGCCGGCGGTGCTGGCATTCACCAACCCCTCGACGAATTCCTTCAAGCGCCTGGTGGCGGGATTCGAGGCACCGGTCCGGATAAGTTATTCGGTGGGAAACCGAACCACCGCCGTGCGAATCCCGGGTTATATAAAAGACCCGGCGGTGATGCGCATAGAATTCAGACCGCCCGACGGCACCGCCAATATTTATTTTGCTTTCGCCGCCATGCTGGCCGCCGGGCTCGACGGTATCCGCAACAAAATCGATCCCGGCGAACCGCTCGATATCGATGTCGGCACAGCCGATCAAGAACATCTGGATAAATATCCACTGCTGCCGTCGTCGCTGTTAAGAGCGATTGAAGCGCTGAAGGCCGACAACGAATTCCTGACCGAAGACGATGTCTTTTCCACAAGCCTTATCGAAACCTGGGTAAAAATGAAAGAAAACGAGGTCGATCAAATCAGAATCAGGCCTCATCCCTGGGAGTTTAGATTGTATTATGATGTCTGATGACGAAAGCCGGGCAAAAACCGACAGCGGGGTTATAATTCGTGTCGCCTTGCCGGAAGATATCACCTCGATCGCCAGGTTGTGGCTGAAATTCATGGAATACAACGCCAGGTTCGATGACTCGTTTTTGGTGAAGCCGCGGATACAATCACGGTTCGCCAGAGAAATCCTCGACAGACTCAGCGATCCCAATTACCGAATCGCCGTGGCCGAAGTCGATGGCGAAATAGTGGGCTATTCTTTTTCGTATATTTCACGCAAACCATACTTTTTCCGGCTCGGCAAGTTCGGCTTTATCGGCGACGTCTTTGTGCTCGATAAATTCAGGAGAAGAGGAATTGGAAAGATGCTTGCCGAAGACGCCCATCAGTTTTTCCGCCGCCTGAACGTCAAGCAGGTGGAATTGCTGGTCGCCACCCAAAACGTCGAAACCATCAAATTCTGGGAAAAGCTCGGCTACACAAAACTTCTCGAGTGGATGTATAAGCGAAGTATTTAGGGCGATTCAATCGCCGATTCGATACAATCCGGTTCTGATTTTTTATCGATTCGAAACCGCTCCGGCGACGACAATTCAACTTTCGAATCATTCATTATCGATAACTATAAAGGGCACGTATGATCGTGCCCTTCGAAACTCACCTCAGCAAATCCGTCTTTCGGATAGTCGCTTATTCGGGATTGCGATGGATCGCTGATTCCGATTCAACCCCTTTTTCGATCCGGATCGCACCGCCTTCTTTATCCCAAATCCAACCGGCGGGCAGGCGAAGCGGCGGCAAGGGCGGCGTGCGATGGCAGTATGATAACTGAGAAACGTAGTTTTTGAAAAACGAAACCAGCATAGTTATATCCGAACCGCGGAATTCGCAACTGCCGTTGACATCGCCGGCCGCATAAATCCATACCCCCATCGAATCGTCGAAGCATGAATCGGGCGGCGGCAAAGGAGAAAGCCCCTTGAAATAACGAACCCCGAAAGTCACATCGCTGCCCTGCACGTTGCCGTCACCGTTGATATCGCCCGGAACATACCGGCAACCGGCCGGGCCGAAATCGCCGACCCATAGCCCGACTGGTATATTTAGAGTCCCTTGCAGCGGATCGTTGCTGGTAACCATTATCTGGCCGGTATATGCACCATCTTCCAGTTCGCCGGCGTCGAGGGAGACGATCAGCGTATCGGACGTTGACGGCGCCAGACTTCCCAATGCCGGATCGATCGCCAGCCAGGTCCCGGCGCTTATTTTTATGGCCAACTGATTATGCATATAATTTGCATTGTAGCAAATCTGCAAACCATCGTTGCCGGCCGAGTTCTCGATCCCGATGGTGGCTCCGTGCAAGCCGTCAGGATCGGTTCCCGGATTCATATCGGCGTAATTGAGGATGATCCGGCCGTTGCTGTAAAGAACCGCCTGAAATGACAAATCCCCGGTGCCGCCGCCGCTCGTGTAGTTCGGGACGCTGTCGAAACTCACGATGAACCGGCTATTGGCCGAATCGAAATAGTAATACACGTTCCCGTATGCCCCCGGATTCAAATCGTCCCACCACATGGCAATCAAATTGTTCGGCGCACCGCTGTTGGGAATCCCCGTATTGCTCAAAGAGGAAGAGCCGCTGCCGAAAGTTATGATTCCATTAGAGCCGATATAGAGCTGGGCATAACTGTTCTCGAAAAACGGGAACGAGAATCCGATATCGAACGGTCCGGCATAGGAATCATCGGACAGGGTGACGGGGACGCCGGAATCCGATATGTCAACCCAATCGAACATTGGGCCGCCCGGTTCGTCCGAATCTATCCAGCGGTGGCCGAATTGATCCGGACCGCCCTGACTGGCAATGATCGGCGGGTAAACCGGTTCGAGAGTGCCGCCTTTGGCCTGATCAAGCAGGCCGAATTCATCAGGTCGGGCGGCTGTTTCGATCACTCCCGTTTCCATCGCAACGGCCGACGACTTGATGATGCGGCGTAACCTGTCGTTGGTTGACACCTCGGCGCTGAAATTCAGACGCCCCGGTCCGCCGTTCGAAATTATCATCGCCTTTTGCGATTGTTCGCCGGAAAGCAGCGTATCGGTTATCGCCAACGGGGTGATACTGATACTGGGCGCATAGATATAAAGCGATATCGGAATATTCCCACTCGGCATATCGGGATCGTTGCAGGTGTAACTCAAATTACCGCTATGCAAACCCGGGGTTCCAAGAGATGAGGAATTCACGTTTATCGGCAAAACAAGCGAATCGCCGACCTGAACGGTCTGCAGCGATTCACTTATGGTAGCCCAGGCTACCGACGAGCTGAAGGTCGCCCGCAAATCCGCATTACCATTGTTGATCACCAACAGAGACCAAGTAGCCGTCTCGCCCTGAACCATGCTGTCGGTGAAACTGCCCGGCAGATAGACCATATTCGGGTAGGTAGCCTGTCCCTGTTGGTATCCCTTAAGCGTGATATCGTCGATATTCCAGCCGCAGTATTGCCATGAACCATCCGTTGTGCCGATACTGAAACGTATTCTGAAGTTCGGGTTATTATCGGCGATGGCCGAAAGATCGTAATTCTGCTCGCTCCAGGCCGTTTCGTCGATATGATTGGTGCCGTTTTCGAAAAGCTGAATCCAGCTTGTTCCATTATAGGCCTCCAGGCGGGCATGGTCATAGGTGTTTCTTTCCACTCCCAACCAGCGGTAAAATTTGAGTTGCACGCCGGTGTAATTTGAACAATCGATTATCGGCGAGATCACATAAGCAGGCGATGAGATGTTCGGGCTGTAGTCGCCGCCGGTACCGGATGTCAGATCGTTGCCCAGAAGCCTGTTGTCCGATGAGGGGCTGTGATCCTGAGCCGGGTCGGGTCCGCCGTAGGAGTCACTTCCCGAACCGCCGGTGGCCGGCCCGATCGTCCACTCACCTACTCCACCCAGACCGGTCCAGCCGAGATTGCTGGAAAAATCATCGGCGAAAATGACCACCCTGTCGCCGACGACTAAATTGAAGTTCAAATCGGCTGAATAGCCGCCGTTTCCGGTAACCGCCAGGTTGCCGGTAACTGAATATCCCTGCGGACAGCTCGGGCTGGCGCTGACCAAAAAACGATCGGCGCCGTTGTTGGCGCTGCCGCCGGAGGGGATATTGCCGAATGTTCCCGAATTATCGCTAACGGTAATATAAGGATCGGCTACGCTGAGGATAGCGGCCACGTTGCCGGCGGCGGCCGAGCCGCTGTTGGAAAGAGTTACAGTCAGATAGGCGGATTCGCCCGGATCGAGTATGCCGTTCGGCGTGCCGCTCTGATCGGCCACCTGCACATCGACAAAACCAAGCGTAGGCGCATACACCGTCAGGTTCAGATTGCTGTTCCAGATATCAAGAGGGTTGCCACTGACACTGATTTGAAAAGGTATCACGTGCCCGTCGGGGGTGTTGCCAGCGGCGTTGAAAGTAAAAGCGTTCGCTCTGTTGACGACTCCGTTGTTGCCGTTTATCGTGCCGTAGGATTCGGTATTGTCGGTTACCGTGACGAACGGGTCGGTTTCAAGGAGCGTCGCCGTCACGTTATAGGCGTTATCCGGGCCGACATTTTTCAATTGAACGCCCAGCCTGATATTTTCGCCGATGTCGATTAAGCCGTTGTTGTCGCCCAGCGAATCGTTAACGAAATAACTATCGAGCACGACATACGGACCGGAAGGAGAAATCGATTGAATGGTGGAAATATAGGGAATTCTGTTCTGGGCCGTCACCACTATAT
>CAZHVC010000106.1:0-6451 GCA_964535765.1 uncultured Ignavibacteria bacterium
GGCCCGTCCCTATACCCGGCGCTTGAAACAAGAAATAGCCGAGTATCTGAGCAAGCTGCGCTTGAAAGACGCCGTAATCCTCGAACTGGGCTGCGGCGTCTCCGAACATGCCGAAATGTTCAGCCGCGATAATTTCGTGGTGCTTACCGATATTACCATGAGTTTGCTCAAACGCAATGATCCTCGCTGCGGCAGACTTGCCTGCGATGCCCAGATATTGCCGTTCAAAAACAACAGTTGCGATTTCGTCATTTACCTCGGAATACTGCATCATCTGCCCGACCAATTGGCATCGCTTAAAGAGGCGGCGCGCATACTTAAGCCCGGCGGGCGCATCTTCATACAAGAACCTCATCGAATGAGCCTTAATTTCTTCTACTATTACGGCCGAAAACTTTTCATGAAATTGCTTGGCGTAAAGAACGTAAAGAAACTTATCGGCTGTTTTTCGCCCGACGAGTGGCAGCTTGACGTCAAAGCGGTCAAGAAAGCGTTCGCCGCCGATTTCGAACTTAAACGTTGGACCATTCTCTCCTTTCGCTTGCCGCCGTTCCGGCTGTTCAAAAACTCCGCCCTCGATGTGAAATTGTCCCGGATATTCGATCGCTTGCCGGTTTTCAGAGAAGTCGGAACGACGATATTTTATGAGGTCACCAAGAGGAAAAATTGATGAAATTATACAAAGATAAATTGTTATTCTCGGCCGGTCTGGTTTCTGCGCTGTTCAGTTTCATAATCTACTTACTCACCAAAGCGCCTACGGTTTCGTTTTGGGATTGCGGGGAATTCATCGCCTGTTCGAATATTCTGGGCATTCCTCATCCTCCCGGAGCGCCGTTGTTCGTGTTGCTCGGCCGCTTTTTCATTATCCTGCCGCTTCCTTTCAGCGCCGCCGTGAGCGTCAATTTCATCAGCGTGGTGGCCTCCGCGGCCGCGGTTTATGTCGCTTATTGGCTGATAATCAGGATGATTGTCGGTTTCGAAATAAAACAGTTGAGCCTTCATCGCCGGATCGCCTTGGCGATCGGCGGCCTTGCCGGCGGTTTGATCATGGCCTTTTCGGCCACCTGGTGGGATAATGCGATCGAGGCCGAGGTTTACGGGGCGGCGATGTTTCTCATGCTGACCCTCTGTTACCTGCTATTGATTTGGTCGAGCAGGATCGGCAAGCCCGGTGCGGGCAGATATCTCGTGCTGATTTCCTATCTTTCTTTTTTGTCGATCGGTTTTCATCTGACGACTTTTCTGGTCATGCCTGTTTTCATCGCCTATATGGCTTTGAAAGATAAAAATCTGCTGACCGACTTCAGATTCTGGATCGTCTGGATCACCTTACTGATAATCGTTGTTTCCTTCGATATGTTCTTCTGGGGCATGATCTCACTGCTAGTCGTACTCGGCTTCGCCGCATTCTCGAAAACCCGGGCGCCCTATCGCTGGGGACTCGCCTTTGCGGTGGTTGCGGCGGCCGCCGTCGGTTATTCGACCCACCTGTATATCCCGATACGGGCGGCCGAAAAACCGGCCATAAACGAAAATAATCCCTCGAACTGGCGCCGTTTCAAATATTTTCTCGAACGCAAACAATACGGCCAGGAGTCGATGATAACCCGGGCGATGACCCGGCGGGGAAGCTGGGCCAATCAATTCGGCACCAAAGAGAGAATGGGTTTGTGGGGTTTCTTCCATAAACAATATTCAACGCCCGAATTGGCATTTATCTTTTTTGCTTTTGGTATTTGGGGGATTTATGCGGCTTTCAAGCGAAGCTGGATCGATGGGAGCTGGCTTTTTCTGCTGTTGTTTTTATCGACGGTCGGTTTGCTTTATTACTTGAATTTCTCCGACGGAACACGCGGGGCGCAGATCGAAGTAAGAGACCGCGACTATTTCTATACGCCCGGTTTTATGTTTTTCGCCATTTTCATAGGCATAGGAATCGGTTCCTTGTTTGACGATATCGTCGAGCGTTTGAAAAATTCCCGTTTCCAGAGTATCGCCGTGGCCGCATTTGCGGTTTTAATCTTGTTGATGCCGTTGCATTCGCTGATGGCAAATTATGCCGATCATGATCGTTCGAATAACTGGATCCCCTGGGATTATGCCTATAATATCTTGAATTCGGTGGACCAGGACGGCATACTTTTCACCAACGGCGACAACGATACTTTCCCGCTTTGGTTTCTGCAGGAGGTCGAGCGGATCAGGCGCGATGTCCGGGTCGTAAACCTGAGCCTTCTGAATACCCCGTGGTATATTCATCAATTGAAAGAGCAGATGGGGGTGCCCATCACTTTCACCTATGATCAGATCGAGCGCTTAATGCCCCGCTGGCTGCCGGATAAGCAGAAGCTGTGGCGAGTCCAGGACGAGATGATTCTGCATATTCTCAAAGCCAACAATGGAAGATATCCGATATATTTTGCCTTGACCGTTGCCGAGGAAAACCGTTTGGGGATGGAGGAGAACTTCATCATGGAGGGGATGGCCTACCGGGTGGTGGCCAGCAAGGGCAAAGGTCGGGTGAACGCCGAACTTGCTTGGCAAAGATATATGGAGACATTCCGCTATCGTGGGCTGGGTGATTCGACGGTGCATAAAACGGAAAACGATATCCGTTTGGTGGCCAATTACGTTTCGGGATTCATGCAGCTTGCCGATACTCTTAAAAGGGGAAACGATTTGAACAGAGCTATCATGGCCATGAAAAAGGCAATCGCGATTTTCCCGGACGAATGGCGGTCGCGGGCATACACAGCCGGCCTATACGCACTTGCCGGAATGCCGGATAGTATCGACTGGCTCGTCGAAAAACTGCCCGACGACACCAAAGAGAAGGTTTTCATAAATGCGGCTCAGGAATTGATGGTAAGACAGGATTATTCGGCTGCCCGTCCCTATCTATATCGGGCGTTGTCGGTCAGCCCGGGTTCCGAGATGGCTTATCGTAATCTTTTATATGCCGAAAAGTTTTCGGGGAACTCCGCGGCGTTCGACAGCCTGGCTTCGGTGGCCAGAATAAGATTCAAAGACAACAGAACGGCGTTGGCCAATATCGAAAATACAATCCGCAGCCTACAGAGCCGTCGTAATTGATATGGCCCGGATACTGGCGTTAAACTGGCAGGACCTTAAGCATCCAGCCGCCGGCGGGGCGGAGGTTCATCTGGAATTGATTTTGCAAAGGCTGGTACGGCGCGGCCATGAGGTAGATCTATTATGCTGCAATTTCCCCGGGGGCCTTCCCGAGGAAATTGTGAACGGCGTGCGGATAATCCGCCGCGGCTCGCGGCCGTTTTTCAATTGGATCGCCCCGCTGGCGTTCCGCGCTTTGATCAAAGCCGAAAAATATGATATCGTTTTCGAGGACATCAATAAGATTCCTTTCTATACGCCGCTGTATCACCGGCTGCCGATGCTGGTCATTATACCGCATCTTTTTTCCGATTCGATCTTCAAGGAAATAAACGCCCTGCTCGGCGCTTATATCTATCTGGCCGAAAGGCCCTTTTCTTTTGTTTATCGGAAGAAACCGATGATGGTCATTTCCGAATCGACGGCCGAGGAGATGTGCTCAAGGGGAATCAACCGGGAACTTGTACATATCGTCAAATGCGGAATCGACCACTCCGTTTATTTTCCGTCAGCCGATATCCCGAAATATGAGCAACCGACATTCGCTTATGTCGGCAGAATCAAGCGTTATAAATGTATCGATACGGCAATCAAGGCCTTGCCGCTGATCAGGCAATCGATACCCGAGGCGCGCCTGTTGGTGGTTGGTACGGGCGATTACCTCGACGAATTGAAATCGCTTGCCGTCCGCCTGAAAATGGAAAGACATGTCGAATTCACCGGTTTCGTTTCGGAAGAGAAAAAAGTGGAAATCATGCGCCGTTCCCACCTACTTGTTTATCCCTCGCTGAAAGAAGGCTGGGGACTGACCAATATCGAGGCCAACGCTTGCGGGACTCCGGTGCTTGCCTCCCGGGTGCCGGGATTACGGGATTCCGTCGATGAGGGGGTGTCGGGTTTGCTGTTCAAACAGGACGATCTCGGCGAATTCACCGCCAAGGCGACGGCGATTCTCGGCGATGGTGACCTCAGGGCCAAGCTCGAAAAAGGGGCCGTCTCACATGCGGCCAAATTTTCGTGGGATAAGACGGCCGAGCTTTGCGAGCAGATAATGCTCGGAATCCTTGGGGGCCGGGCATGAAATTCAACTGGCGGTTTGCTCTCGGATTATCGATAAGTGCCGGTTTCATCATTTATGCCGTCGTCCATGTCGATTTCGCGCAACTTATTTATGTTCTGGGCGGCGCCTCTTACATTTGGACGGTGCCGATGATGATTTCGGTGATCCTGACGATGTGGATCCGGGCGGTTCGCTGGCAAAAACTGGTCGAACCGATTCAGCGACTCCCCGTTTCGACGCTCTTCTCCTCGGTGATGATAGGGTTTATGGCGAATAATATCCTGCCGGCAAGGGTCGGCGAGGTAATCAGGGCCATCTCGCTATCCCAAAAACATAAATTGAGCAGGTCTTCCATTCTCGCTACGGTCGTCGCCGAAAGAGCGTTCGACAGTCTCGGTCTGTTGACGGTTTTCCTGTTTACGCTGCTGTTCGTCGATTATCCGGTTAGATTGAAAGAAGTCGGCGCATTCATCTTTATCACCAGCATGATGCTTTTGTTTTTTCTCTACCTGTTGAAAACGAGAACCGATCTGGCGGTGAAGTTGATCTGCCGGCCGGTTGGGTACATTTCGATTGTATATGCCGCAAAAATCGAATCGATCCTGCGGAAATTCAGCGTGGGTCTGACGATCTTGACCGATCCCGTGTTGATTCTGGTTGTGTTTCTTCAATCGGTATTTTTATGGGCGTTTACGGGTATATCCGGATATTTTATTTTTATAGCATTTGACTTGTATCCGTCGGTCTGGGCTGCTTATATAGTTTTGTTCGTAACCGTGCTGGCTGTAACCCTGCCCTCATCGCCGGGTTATATCGGCACCTTTCATGGCGCTTGCGTTATCGCTTTCAATTTGATAAATTCGCTGGGAATGTTTAATAATGAAGTTTCAAAATCGATGGCTTTATCATATTCGATATTGCTGTGGTCGTGCCAATTTTTTCCGGTAACCTTGATCGGTTTACTATTCCTGAAAAAGGAGCATCTGAAACTCAAGGATATGGAGCAAACCGGATTGTGATTCTATCGGCCGGGGCCGTGATGGAATAGGCGGCAGGACAAGTTTCGGTATCCCAAAAATAAAGGCGGCGAAAATGGAAAACGAAGATCAATACGGAAGACCGCGGTTGAAAAGAAAGCTGTTCGGCCAGTTGGCGGAATCTCCGAAAGAGATTACAACGCAACCGGCCGCTGAACAGCCGGCTCAAATCGATACGCCGCAACCGGAGGCGATTCTCCCCGATAAGCAAGCGGATCAAACGGCGACAAGCCAGCCTCAAGCTCGGCCGGCCAGACAGGAAAGAGTTGATAGGCCGGACAGAAGACCCGATAGAAGGCCTCGTCGAACGTCGGAGTCAAGGCGGGATAGGCAGGGTTCGGCGCGTCCGGCGATACGGCAGGAAAGGCAATCGTACGAAAGGCCGACGCGGGGGGCGAAAATCGTTTCCCGCGGCGACAGCCTCAAGCTCAGCGTCGTAATCCCCGCTTACAACGAGGAGGGGAACATAATCCCTCTGATGGAGCAATTCAAGGCCTTCTTTTCCAATCTGCCTTATCGGGCGGAAATGATCTTGGTGGATGATGGTTCTACCGATAAGACGCCGCTGCGGCTGCGCGAGGCGCAATTGCAGTATCCCTGGCTGAAAGTGTACACCCATCGCATTAATCTCGGGTTGACGGCGGCGCTCGAGACCGGTATCTCGAAGGCCGGTGGAAATATCATATGCTTCTATCCGGCGGATCTTCAGTATCATGCCTCGGATATCGCCAAAATGGTGGCCAAAATCGATGCCGGCTGCGATGTTGTGACCGGAAAGAAACAGGGCAATTACGGGCTTAGAAGTATCGCTTCGTTTATCTACAACTGGCTTTCGCGGAGGCTGTTCAAAGTCAAGGTCCACGATCTGAACTCCGTAAAGGCGTTCAAAAAGGAAGTCGCTGATTGTTTTATATATCGTCGGGGCTGGCATCGCTACATGATAGTGATGGCCGCCGGGGCCGGCTATAAGATTGAGGAAGTCCCCGTGAAATTATATCCTCGAAAAAGCGGCAAATCCAAATTCGGGATCTGGCGATTGCCGGCAGGCCTGCTCGACTTGATAAGCGTCAAGCTGCAATTGTCTTTTTCGACAAAACCGCTGCTTCTCTTCGGTTCGGCGGGCATGATCTCCGGTATTCTTGGTTTTCTCGTCGGTTTGGTGGGGATCTATCTGAGGTTCATCGAACATTCCGGTTTCAGGCCTTTGCTGTATTTGGTG
>CAZHVC010000107.1:0-6391 GCA_964535765.1 uncultured Ignavibacteria bacterium
ATGACCCGTTGAACGCCGCAGAATTCTGGTTTTATCCATATTCCGATTGCTTGGCTGAGATCATCTGCGAAGGATGTCTATGTTAAGAAATTCCCTTGCTGGTCAGACGAACGCCGGCGGCAGCGACGGCTTTCTGCAGATAAAAACTGAACGGCGTGTCGAACTGACCGTAAAAGGCAGCCGCTTCATCGCCTCCGCCGGTAGAGTCGCCGACGAGGAAGCGGTACAGGCTTTTCTTGAAAAAATCCGCGCCGAATTCCCCGATGCCTCGCATCATTGTTATGCTTGGCGCCTTGGGTTCGGCCGTAAGCTGCGCTACCGCTATTCGGACGACGGCGAACCGCCCAGCACGGCCGGATTGCAGATTTACAAGGTGCTCGACGGCCGCAATTACTCGAACACGATCGTGGTGGTGACCCGCTACTTCGGCGGAATCAAGCTGGGCACGGGCGGACTGATCCGGGCTTACAGCAGAATCACCCAGGACTTGTTACGGGAATGCGGCGCCGAAAAAAGTTTCCTTACCGATCAGGTTTCGTTCAAGACCGGTTTGGAGTTCGTTTCTTTGGTCCACAATATAATCACCGGCTTCAAAGCGACGATCATGGAATCGAATTATTCCGATGAAGCCGCCTTTACCGTTGAACTCCGCGCTTCACGCATGAAAGAGTTCCGCACCAAGCTGAAAGACGCTACCAACGGCCAGGTAATTTTTGAAAAATAAGCAACCGCTCGTGGTCGGCGTTGGTCTTTGCGCCCTTGATTATTTAATTATGGTCAACCGATATCCTGCGGCCGGGCAGAAAGTGGACGCTGCGGGCTCGGATATTCAATGCGGCGGTCCTGTGCCCACCGCCCTTTGCACTCTGGCCAAGCTGGGAATGCGTACCACCTTTATCGGAAAATGCGGCGATGACTATGACGGCCGGCAGATAATGGGTAAGCTGCGGGAATTCGGAGTCGATACCTCAGCCATGGTCATCGACCAGAAAGCCCGGTCCCCGCGGGCTTTCATCTGGATCGAAAAAGACGACGGCGAAAGGACGGTGGTGCTCGATCATACTGGAATCGATGACTTGACGGCCGATGAAATTGATTACGACTTGATCAAGCAATGCCGCTATCTTTTGATCGACGGCCGGGAGACGGAGGCCTCGCTTAAAGCCGCAGCGATCGCCAAAGAGCATGGCGCCGAGGTGATATTCGATGCCGGGTCGAATCGCCGGCGCCTTGGCGATATTCTGAATCTGACCGACCATCTCATTGCCTCGGAAAATTTCGCCGGAACGGTGTTTCCCGGCTCGCCGGCAAGTAATGCGGCACAGAAATTATTCGAGTCCGGGAAGCATAAAGCAGTGGTCATAACTTTGGGCGAAAAAGGGGCGATAGCTTGTTCGGCCGATGGTGTCTATTGGCAGCCCGCTTTTTCCGTGAGTGCTGTCGATACTACAGGCGCCGGAGATGTCTTTCACGGAGCCTACATATTCGCTCTCAGCCGGGATTTCGATCTGCCGGGACGATTGGAATTCGCCTCGGCGGCGGCCGCCCTGAAATGCCGCCGTTTTGGGGGTGGAAAAGGATGTCCGTCGCTCGAGGAGATCAGGCGATTTATCGAACATGCGCGCGGTCTTGATATGGTTATTTGAGAGGAAAACGGCTTTCCTGTAACCCTTACAGCCGGCGGGGGCACGCCCCGACGATCCTGCCGGCCGGACGATTCGCAAAAATCCGTAAGCTTCCGATATAGAAAACGAGAAGTTATTTGTTGAACGTTCTCATGGAAAACGGTAAATTGTGTCCTGCCGCCAGGATTGGCGGGCGTTTGCACCAGGGATGACAGATGCATGATATGAATTGGCCGTTCGAGTTTCGATTTTTCATTGCTTTGGGGCTGTCGTTTTTGATCGGCCTCGAGCGGGAAAGTTCCGGTCTCACGGCCAAAGGGCGGGTATTCGCCGGCGTCAGGACCTATTCGCTCATCGGCGTGTACGGGTTCAGTTGCGGCTGGCTGGTGAGTATCAATCAACCTTGGGCTTTGCCGGTGGGGATGCTTTCCCTGACGGCGCTGGCGTTGGTTGGTTATCTGGCCAAGCTGAAAAGCGACTTTGTCGGTTGGACAAGCGAAGTGGCGGCGCTGCTTACGTTCGTGATGGGGGCGATGTGTCTGTTGGCGGATCTTTGGGTGCCGATGGCTCTCGGAATTGTCGGGACGTTTCTGCTGTCCGAGAAGGCCAAAATCGAAAAATATGTCGAAAGGCTCAACAACGCCGAATTTCTGGCGGTGATAAAGTTTTTGCTGATAACCCTGATAATATTGCCGGTATTACCCAGTCAGCAATACACCGAGTTCAAACTGAATCCCCGCCATATCTGGCAGATAGTAGTGCTCGTATCGACGGTCGGTTTCGCCGGTTATTTTCTGACTAAAAAATTCGGTGAGCGGGCCGGGATGTGGCTGTCGGGTCTTCTGGGGGGGATCGTATCCAGCACGGCGGTGAGCATAGCCGCCGGACGGATAGCCCAAAAATCCCCCGAACGGAGTGTCTGCGCCTTGCAGGCGACTGTTCTCGCCAGCAGTGTGATGTATTTAAGGATACTCGCTCTTATCTGGTTTGTCCGCCCCGAAATGGTGCAATATATCTGGTGGAAAATGCTGGCGCTGTCGGGCCTAGGCTTGCTTTTGTCGATCACCCGCAATAAACGGCAGCTCAACGAAAAGGCATCGGTCCGCACGCTGCAGAATCCATTCGAGATAAGGCCGGCGCTGGTTTTCGCCTCCCTGTTCGTCATCCTCTCGGTCATCACGATACTGATAGAGAAAATGTACGGCAATGCCGGGTTGCTCACCTTAGCGGCGGTGGTAGGCGTGACCGATATCGATCCTTTCATCCTGTCGATGGTGAATCAATCGGCGATTGTCCATAACCTCGTAATATCGGCGATTATCGTTTCCATGATGAGCAATACCGTGGTCAAAGGAATATATTTCGGTTTTCTGGCCTCGAATGTCCGCGGCTCGACAGCTTGGCGATTTTGTCTGTGGGCGCTATTGCATCTGCCGCTGCTTCTGATCTGATTGTCCCCCGTCGGCCTTATTTCCGCAAAGATCGTCAAATGAGGATCAATTGATTTCCCTTCGCTGATATTGCCGATAATGGGGACTGCGAATTGCGGCGGCGGTTAAGGAGTATATGATTTAATTCGCCTGCGGCAAACTCAACGCCGGCCGATTGCGGTTCGAATCGATTTCGCCAGCTTTTCGTCGAAACTTCGGCTTGAAGCCGATAATCGGATCTTTTGGCCGTGCCCGAGGCCTGCTTGACTATTCGCCAGCGGGATATTTGGCCGACGATCAAGGTTAAGCCGACCGATCGCCGGTCTGTTTTGTTTCCCGATATTCTTTCTTAACCAACCTCCAAGAGGACTCCACGATCTTCCTGTGAAACGGCGCCCACTCATCGGGCTTCCGCTCGAATCCTTTGCGGAGTGGCGGCCGGTTTCGTTTTGATCGGCCTTGCCGTCGACATCCGCGGCCGCCGATGCCGTTTTCGGCAAGTCGGTGATATTTTCCGCCCTTTGCTCCATTGCTGCCGGCATGATATCGCCTTTCATCGCCGACTTGACGACGTCCTTGCGTTTTTTGAGGACCAGGCGGTAATTCTCCCGGGCGGTTTTGTATTCCGCCATAAGCCTGATCAAATCGAGACTGTAACTGGCGGCGGTTTGATAACGGTTCACGTTTTCCCTAAGCGTCTCGGCCAGAGTCCGGGGATCGTCGAACGATGCTTTTTCGATCCGCTGCTGAATATCTTTATCCAGCTTGTCCAGCAGACGGTCCGCACTCTGAGCGGCATTGCCCCCGGCCAACGCCATCAAAAGCACGATAAAATCGATCGCCGCGGCCAGAATCAAGGCGAAAAGTGTGAGCGAATCGGGGTGACGTAAATCGTCTATCACCATATTCAGCGCTTGTTGCCCGTTGCTCGGTGATTCGGCGTAATCGGTCGGCGAATGGGGCGGCGGCAACGGCAGCTTTGATTCCATTAATATTTGTTCGATTTCGCCCAGGGGGAACGCCACGAAAGCCTTGTTGACCAGCGCATATTGCTCAGCCACCGGCAGTTCGCCATTCAGCCGGGCGCTGATATCCTCCAAGGTATTTTGGTAATCGCATACCGTAACATAGTTCTGCCGGGCCTGAGCCAGACGACTTTCCAGATAATTGACAATCAGACCACGGCCCTTGCCCTGTTGATATTCGTTTCCTTGACTTGCTCTCCACGATTCGACAGCCAGTCTGGCGCCGTCGATTATCGATTGCAAAAATTTGTCGCGGCTGCCTTCGTCGCTGATTGTCGCCCATCCTTTCTCTTCTTCCATCTTTATCAGATCGATGAGCCGGTCGACCTGATAACGGCCGGCGGCCACAGCCTTTTTGTCTATCGTGGTGTACTCGATCAGGTTCGCCCGGGCGGCCTCGTAATAGGCATGCCTGGCTTCGCGAGGGCGGATATGAGCCTTTATGTTTATATCAAAATTGGCATAGGAAAAAAATATCGAAAAAAAAGCGGCCATGGAAAAAACGGCGGCGTATTTCCAGCGGGATTCCTGAATCCGGATCAGATTCCAAGCGATCCCGAGCATGGCGGCCTGAAGTCCAAGCGAGCCGATCACGGCTAAAGGCAAAGGCACGATTATCAACATTCCATATAGGGTGGTAACGAAAGATAACACCGACAGTAGAAAGGTTCCCCCGAAAATCATGATGGCGGTCATCCCCGCCGTCTTTTCGGCCAGCATCCGACCTCCCGGCTGAATGATTATCGAAATATCAGCATCCGACAGAATAATTGTCGGCAAAATACCGCTGCATTAAAATAGCGGGCGATAATTGCCGTGTGCTCGGGCCGAACCGAAACAACCCGACCGGCGGGAACCATGTTCGGTAAAGCACAGTTTATGCGGTTTGAAAACCGTAAGTGCGGCGTCAAGCCGAAACGAGAGATTTGTTGGTCTTTTAATAGAGGAGTGAAAATGGCTTACGAGTGGAAATTCAATCCGCGGCCTTATTCCGATGAGGAAGCCAAAAGGCTGCTTAAAGAAGTCGTGTCGCCGGAAACGACGGACTGGCATTACAATACCCACCACAAAGGATACGTAACCTTTTTGAACAAAATCGAGCAGGGGTTGGAAAAGGCGGATCGGAGCGCCGCCAACGGCAATTGGTCGGAATTCGGGGAGCTCAAACGGAGATTCACCTGGAATCATGCTGGGGCCTTGTTGCACGATGTTTACTGGGAAGTGCTTGGGGGGGACGGCGACATATCCAAAGGTCCCGAGGTGATAAAAGCGATCGAAAAGGAATTCGGCGGTTTCGATTCCTGGAAGGCCGATTTCAAGGCGGCGGCGATTTCCGCAAAGCTTTCCGGCTGGAGTGTGTTGGCATTCGATTCTCTTTACAGCCGCCGGCTTTTGAACGTCCTTGTCGATGAGCATCACTATGGTGCGATCTGGGGCGGTATTCCTTTGATAGCGCTCGATGTTTTCGAGCATGCTTATTACCATAAGGACGGGCCGGGGCGGGCGAAATATATCGATAATTTTCTGGCTAATTTGCATTGGGGTAGAATAAACGAACGATACAAAAAATTCGTCAAATAGCCTCCGGCAAGTTGATGACGCGGATGCGCCTGCATCATTGCCTGGACATCGCGTTGGGTTCCCCCGACCTTGGCGGGGGAACTTTTTTTATTCTGATCGCCGAAATCAAACCGACAGTCTCGAAGGGTCTATCCACCCGATGACGAATTCGCCCGGTGATGACGGCGGCGGGCAGAACCTCCTTGAGCCGGCGATAATCTATTATGACGGCGCTTGCGGGCTTTGCCGGGCGTTCAAAGGCGAAGTCGAAAAACGCGCCGCTTCGGGTCGATTTGAATTCAGGCAGTTGAAAACGCCGGTGCGGGAGCCACGCGGCGGTATTCCGCCGGGCCGGTTCGAATCGCTGATTTTGATCGATTCGAAAGCCGGCGTTCTCACCGGTCATGAGGCGGTCGCCGAAATCGCCGGCCGGCTTGATTCTAATTATTATAGGTTGTTCGGACGATTGCTGCTGGTTTGGCCGATATCGATCCTGGCGGGATTAATCTATCGGTTTGTCGCGGCGAATCGGCATCGACTTTCGTCGTTTTTCAAAATCGGGGTAAAATAAAAAGGCTCGATATCCTATCGAGCCCTTTCATACCGAACAGGAACAATATCAGCGCCGGCGATAGCTTCTCTTGGCGCGGCTGGATTTCTTGCTCCTGCTACTTGTTCTCTTCTTCGTTTTCGGTGTTTTCCAGGGCATTAGTCCCTCCTTAAAGGTTTACATGAAAAAATATCGGACTTG
>CAZHVC010000108.1:0-6388 GCA_964535765.1 uncultured Ignavibacteria bacterium
GATATTGATCGATACCGGTCTGCATGCTGTCGACATACGTGCCATTCTGCATAAAAGGCGGCATTCCGTTTCTGTTGGTTTTCATCAAAACGGCCAACAACTCAATAAAGCCGAGCGGGTCTTGCGGGTAGAACAGCGGATCGATTATTGTCCTGTTGGGATATTTCCCCTGGAACCACCAGAATGAATTGGCCACCGCCACCGGGCCGCAATAGGCGACTTCGGCCAACCCATCGCCATTAAAATCCTGCAATTGATCGAAATCAGGCATGTAGCCGCCGGGAACCTGCGGGCCGTTGTAATCTTTCCAATAAAGGCTGTCCGGTTGTTCGATCCGCCCGGGATCGGCCGTGATCGTCGCTTTCCAGTTCGCCCAGGGGATAGCTACATTGACAGGGGTCGTCGGCCAGTTGTCATGACAGATGATCCAGTCCGTCAGTGGTAGAGGACCGGTGCTGTCGGGGTCGAAATTGCTGTAATAGCCGACTCCGGTGACGGCATGACCGATTCCCTCCGGTCCGCTGTTGAAATTCCAGTTTTCTATTGGCTCAGGTGGTGTCGAACTTGTACGTGGCGGGCCCCAAAGGTAAAAATCGACAATGCCCAGTCCCGGCTCGTTTCTGATCACGCCGGTCGGCTGCGGATTCCAGTATTGAAAGCAAACGATATCCGGCCGCCCCGAGTCTATTTCGGTTACATGTAAAGGGAACCCGACTGCGTAATCGGTCGAAAAAGTCCAGTCGTAGCCGTTCTTCCCCAAAGGCAAAGGCGGGGGCGGCGTGGTGAACGGATGAGTTGCGTCCCAGCGGACGAATTCATAGAAACCCGGCATAATATCGATGTTGTAGGTGCCGAAGGTCGGCGGATATTGTGGAGACGTCCCATGCAAACGTGCCGGACTGCCCCAGTTGTCGGTATCCATGAAGTAGTACAAGTAGTCCACGACCACGTTCGACGGCAAACCGGCGTTCACGCCGGTTGCGTTGGGATGCAACATCACCACGTCCCAGTATTCGGTGATGTTTTCCGCCGATGTGGGAGCACAAGCATTGTCAACCGGATTGCCCAGCGAACCTGCCGGCGGCTGCTGGGTGTCCGGGACATTCGCGATAAACGCGGCGAAAAGCTGACCCGCCCCGAAAAATAACAAGGCGGTCACGAAAATCAATTTACTTCGAAGCAGCCACATAAATGCTCTCTCCTCCATGGTTAAAAAATTTTATGACTTTGGTTTTACTGGAAATCAAATTACAAAAGGTGCCTCCTTTCGGCCGAACCACGCGGCCTCAGGCAAACAATCATGGTTTAAAGACTCATTATTAGATTTTAAGACAATAAACCGCTTAGCCAATTTCATATATAGTCATTTTTGATAAGTTCTTGTGTTTAGTCGTTCGCCGACTTTTGGCTCATGGATGTCGACACCAAAATTATGTTGTTGCTTGCCATTAATTAAGCTAACCCGGACAATCTTGTCAAGATTTTTTCGATTTTGCGAAATAGATTTATTTTATTGCATTGTAAGAGGTTAATTTAATTTTCGTTGGGTATCTGACAAAATGGGGCTATTTTTAGACAATCAGATTTGCAATGCGAATCAGACCGATTTTCAGTATAATTGACGGTCGAATCGAAGTAATTAAAGGCGTGATAACGGCGCCTTTCGCCAAGGTGTAAATTATCGATGAATCTGCCGAATCTTTTGACAATACTGCGGATAATTCTGGCGCCGGTCTATATGGTTCTTTTTTTGATCGAAAACCCCTACAGCCGATTGGCGGCGACCGTGGTTTTCCTGGCCGCTGCCTTGACTGATCTTTTCGACGGCTACCTCGCCCGGCGTTTGGGTCATTTGACCGGATTCGGGAAGTTCATGGATCCGCTGGCCGATAAGATCCTGATCTCGGTGGCTTTCGTCTCTTTCGTCAGTCTTGGCTACGCCAAGGCCTGGATGGTCACCGCGATAATTTTCCGGGAATTCGCCGTTACCGGATTACGTTCGCTGGCGGCATATCGTGGGGCGGTGATCACACCTTCTTTCGCCGCCCAGCTTAAAACTGCCCTGCAAATGCTGGTTATTTCCTTCATTTTGATATACATAAACATGAAAACCTGGCTGGCGCCGGCGGGATACGATTGGAAAATGTTTCATTCGCAAACTACATATTTCGTGTTCGACATCATGATTCTGATCACGCTCATACTTTCGATAACCACCGGAATCGATTATCTTATCAAATCAAGCGGTTTGCTGAAAGGGAGCCTTCGGTGAGTTCTTTTCTGTTGAAATCTCCGATTGTTCATTTGCTCAAAGCAGTCGCCAGCGGTTTTTACACCGGTTATCTGCCGAAAGCCCCCGGGTCGTGGGGATCGTTTTTGTGTTGCCTTTTGCTCTGGTTTGCCCGGCCGACCGCTTGGTATTTCCAGTTGCCTTTCATTATTGCCATTTGGGTTATAGCCGAATTTACTGCCGGTCTTGCCGAACATATTTACGGCCATGACGACAGGCATATAGTTGTCGACGAATTCGCCGGACAAGCGGTCGCCTTGTTCATGGCCCCGCATTCGATTATCGCTTTTTTGCTGGCGTTTATTTCTTTCAGGATATTTGATATAGTAAAATTGCCTCCTGCCCGCGAATGGGAGAAACTCCCGGGAGGCAGAGGGGTTGTCGCCGACGATATGGCGGCCGGACTTTACGCCGCTGTTTTCCTGCAGATGGTCATCGCCTTATTGAAAGGCATTGGAGCGGAGTGGATTGTGTTATGAACGCTGAATTGATCACGATCGGGGACGAACTTTTATACGGGCATACGCTCGATACGAACGCCGCCTTCATCGGCATGAAACTGGCGGAAGCCGGGATCGATTTGCTTTATCATACGTCGGTAGGCGATCAGGCCGATACGATTTTAGCCGCTCTCGGCAATGCCATGAACCGAGTCGATATTATTCTGGTGACCGGAGGACTCGGTCCGACCCATGACGATATCACCAAGAAAACCCTTTGCAAATTTTTCAAGCGCCAGCTGGTTTTCCATGAAGACGTTTTGAAAGATTTGCTGAAAAGATACAGTGACCTCGGGATGACTATGCCGGCGGTCAACCAGAATCAGGCTTTGCTGCCGCAGGGGGCGAAATTCATCGAGAACAAGATCGGCTCTGCCCTGGGAATGGTGTTCGAGGAGAAAGATAAAATTCTGATCGCTATGCCCGGCGTCCCCGCCGAAATGAAATCGATGCTGCTCGAGAGCGTTTTGCCGATGCTCAAACAGAGAGGGCCAAGAACCTTCATCGTCCAGAAAACCATCCGCACCATCGGCATTATGGAGGCGGCGATTTTCGAAAAAGTGAGCGGCCTGATCGAGGAGAATCCGCAAATCAAGATCGCTTTCCTGCCGGGGTATAAAGGAGTCGATATTCGATTCACCGCCAAGTCTGGTTCCGAGGAAAAAGCTCGTCAGGCGATCGATGACATGGTCGGCAAATTCCAATCTCGGATAGGCAAATATATATTCGGATACGACGACGACGAATTGCCGGCGGTGATCGGCGCTCTGCTCAAAGAAAGAAAGTTGACTCTGGCCGTAGCTGAATCGTGCACCGCAGGTTTGATAGGCAAGCTTTTGACCGACGTGCCCGGCTCATCGGAATATTTCCTCGGCGGCATCATCGCCTACGCCAACAAAATCAAAACCAATGTCTTGAACGTTCCCGAAAATATCATAAATGACCACGGGGCAGTTTCCGCCCAGACCGCCGTTGCCATGGCCAAAGGAGTCCGGGCGTTGACCGATTCGGCGATCGGGCTGTCGATCACCGGAATCGCCGGACCCTCAGGCGGAACCGAGAGCAAACCGGTCGGATTGACATACGTTGGTTTGTGCGACAGCCAGGATACCATCGTCGAGGAATTCCGCTACGGCACCGACAGGGAACGCAACCGCCTGCGAGCCGCCTATTCGGCTCTGAATTTGGTGAGGAAAAGGTTGTTGAAATCGGCCTAAAAAACGGGCGCCGAAATCGCTTTCGACGCCCGCATCCCCTCACTATACAACCCTGATCAATTTCCCCCGAACTGCGCCGTGTCGAATTGTATGCCCAACTCGAAATCGATATCCGTGGCGCCGACCAGCGGCTGTATCTGCACCTCATCAAGGCTGTCAACCGGAGGAGCACCGTAACCGCCGATCATGTCATTTTGAGTAGGACCTTCATCTCCGCCTGAATTATCGGCATCCCAGAATCCCACCACATAGACGATGGAATCGGGGAAATACGGAATCCAATAGTCGCCCGGCTCCGGGATAAAAGTCATTGAAAGATTTTCGGCGGTCGAGTCGAACAGAGGATTGGTTTTGAACAGGAAAAGATAGATGTTTCCCTGGCCCGGAATAAAAGTCGGGCAGGTCACGTTGCCGACCACGCCCACAGCCGGCGTATAGCTGCCGTGCAGCTCCAGCGGCTCGATCTCGGTGTAGATATCGTCCTCGTAACTTAAATCGAATTTGCAGTAGTAGTCTCCCTGGCTCAGAGGATTGTAACCGGGCGTTTCATAATCATCAAAAGTGCCGTCCATGTCGATAACGCTGTAGACATCATAGTCGCCGTTCGGCAAAAAGTAGGTCGTATCCCAAACGTGCGGAGTGACGGCGATCACGGCGGAGCGATTGTAAACAGCCGCGCCGCAACCAAGATAAGATTCAGCTTCGCTACTAAAAGGATTGGCGCCGTCGTCGAATATGCCCAAGCTGACCACTTTGCCTTCGCACCCCGTTGGCAGATTGTCGATAAGAAAGATCAATGAATGGGCGGTCTGCCACCATTGGGATTGGACGGTTACAGTCTGATCGGTGTTGAAAGGAACATGCAAGGCGCCCCATAGATAATCACCTTGATCAAGCATTTCATCATCGCCCATGAAACCGTCGTTGGTTTTATCCGCAAATATCACGATATTCAACGTTTCGGGTGAAATCAAATTCAGCGTTCCCGTGGCCGTGGTGCCGTCGACATTGACGAATTTCATGTATTTGACGTTATCGTCTTCGAGTCCATCCCATAGGCTCAAGATCACTTCATGGCCATCCATTCCGTCTTCGGCGCGGAATGATAAATTGAAAGTCACGGTCAACGGCTGATACAAAGCGAAGTTGGCGGTGATCAGGAAATCTTCATCGTTTACATATTCATCGTATTCCCAGTTCAACCTTGAATAGATATAATCGCCTTCGCTGATCGGATTACCGATACCGATCGTATCGAACCAATCTTCGGGATCATTATCCATGTCGATCAACGCCCATATATCGTAGATCCCTTCCGGCAATTCCCAGGTCCCGTAATCCTCGCCCGAGGGCGGGTTGATCGAAATCACCGCCGAGTTGTTGTATATCAAAGCGCCCCCGCCCATTAGGCTATCCGGTTCGGGAAAGTTGTTGAAAATATCCCTGCCTTGCGCGAACAAGCCCAACGCGCAAATTTTGCCGTCGTTGCCGTCCGGAATGTTTTGAATGCCGAATATATGATCGCTGCTGCGCTGCCAGGCGTAATTGGGCCAGGTGATCGTATCATTTTCGTTTATTGGCACGTTTAGGGCGGCCCAGAATCTGTCTCCGCGTTCGGCCGGTGCATCGCCGAACCCGTTTTGCTCATCGTCGATGGCTACTACCACGTGGTAACTGCCCGATGCTATATTGGTGATATTCAAGGTCGCCGAGGATCCGCCGGCGACGACATCCACGTATTTATAAGGTGTTTCGTCGCCCCAGTTCGACCAGAGGCTGGCTCTGATAGTCTTGCCGACAAAACTTTGATTCGATGGAGTAGCTACGTTCAGAGTCAGGACGATTCCTTGATCATTATTGTTGTCGTCATTGATTCCCAGTTTGTCGCAGCCGTTCATTATAATTAAGGCTGGAGCAAGCAAAGCCAACAACAACGGTGTGAATCTTCGCATTTTTCGCCTCCTTGAATGAAAGTATTTTTTTGGATATTTCGGAGACGATTATAAAAACTTTATTCCATGTTTCACACTTGAACAGACCGGAGGGCCCGCTGACCAAGCCCGAAGCAGTAGGAGAGCATGACGAAGTTTACGGCATCGCTATTCGCCGATTATTTTAATTATGAGTCTCTTTTTGCGCCTGCCGTCGAACTCGGCATAGTAGATTTGCTGCCAGGGACCGAGATCGAGACGGCCGCCGGTTACCGGCACTATCACCTGATGACCGATGAGCAGATTTTTCAAGTGAGCGTCACCGTTGGTTTCGCCGGTGCGGTTGTGTCGATAGTCGGGTCCCTCCGGAGCGAGTTTCTGCAGCCATTCATCGATATCAGCGATCAATCCGTCCTCGGCGTCGTTTATATATACCGCAGCGGTTATATG
>CAZHVC010000109.1:0-6370 GCA_964535765.1 uncultured Ignavibacteria bacterium
ATGCTTGGCGCCGACGAATATATCACCAAGCCGTTCAAGAGTCACGAGATATCGCTGATAGTGGAAAGAGCGTACTGGAGAATGCTGGCCGCCCGGGATAAAAGGCAGGCATTCAGCCGAACCTGAAATCGTGATAGTCATGGTCCAGACAACTCAACAAAAACCGGGCAGTAAAATCATATCGGAGAAAGACTGGAAGTTCGAGATTGATATTTCAGCGGATAAACTTACTGCCCATCTAACGATAACCAAACCGGAAGGCGATGCCGATTTTGCATTTTCGGCCGATGAGCTGGTGGCGATCCTCAATCGCGCCGGCGTGACCCATGGAATAAAATCCGACCAGATCGCCAAGATCTTCAAGGAAGAAATATTCGGCAGAAGGGTGGAAATTGCCCGCGGGCGGCCGCCGTCGCGGGGAAAAGATGCTGATTTCGAACTGCTGTTTCAGAAAGAAATAAACAGATCGCCGGTGGTCGGTCCCGATGGATTGATCGATTATAAAAATCTCGGCATTATCCGCAACGCCAAAAAAGGTCAACAACTGGCCCGAAAGGTTCCGCCGACCATCGGTGAAGTCGGCATCACCGTCGACGGCGAAGAGATCCCCGGCCTCCCTGGACGGGATCGCGCGTTGCCAAAAGGAAAAAACACCGACGTATCTCCCGATGACCCCGATATATTGATCGCCCTCGACGACGGGGCAATCCAATTCAACAACAATATCGTATCAGTCGAAAAGATATATAAAATCCTCAATGATGTCGATATCTCGACCGGCAACATAAACTATGTCGGTACTTTGCAGATCGGCGGCGGCGTCAAAGCCGGATTCAAAGTGATGGCCGAGGGTGATATAGAAATCGAAAAAAACATCGAGGATGCCGAAGTCGTTTCTGGCGGCTCGATAGTGGTAAAGGGTGGATTCGTCGGTTCCGGCAGCGGATTCATAAAGGCAAAAAACGATCTCATCATCAGATTTATAGAGAACGGAAATGTCGAGGTCGGCAATGACATCCACATCTCAGGGCAGGTTTTGAATTCGAACGTTTTCGCCGGCAATGCAATTATTTTGAAAGGGGCGAAAACGATCATACTTGGAGGCCAAGTCGGAGCGTTCAATCTGATAGAGACCGATATCATAGGCTCGGTTCTCGGCACCAAGACGGTTGTCAGGGTCGGGTTCAATCCGGCCATGATCAAAGAATTCCAACATCTGGAAAACGAGTGCAAGCGGCTGAGGTCCGATCAGGATAGAATCAAACAGGCGATTTACTCTCTGACCAAACTTGAGATAGACGGCAAGTTGAATAAAGCCCAGGCCGAGTCGCTGGCGCAATTGAAAGCGGTCAGGGATGAGTTGCCTAAGCAGATTGAAGAAATCGATGCGCAGAAATCGGCTTTGCTGTCCAAAATGAACGATCATAAGAAGGCCAAAATCGTTGTACGCGGAACGGCCTATCATGGAACAATCATACAGATCGGCTTGCTGAAAAAAGAATTGATCCAGGATGTAAGTCGATGCACCTTCAAGTCCGACGGCAATCAAATCGTGATGTTGACTCATTATTGATTCCTCGCCGATCGAGACGATCCTCCCGGAAACTTCTTCAATCCCAACCTGAAATAATTTCCATAAATAAGTCGATTAATCTCGGACCGCTTGCCATAAAATCTTTCCGCCGATCCGCCAGGTTTCATTAATCGACGAAATATCAGCGGTTTAGAAGCAAAGTTTCAGCAACCGATCAATTTGCGTTTCCGGCATCGCCGCAGGCATGGGCTTTGCTTTGAGAAATGCGGGAAAATATCGGGAGGATAAATGATCAAAGGTCTTTTCACAGCAGCCTCGGGAATGATACCGCGTATCCTGAAACAGGAAATATACGCCAATAACTTGGCCAACGCCAATACGGTCGGCTATAAAAAAGACGGGGCTTTCCTCCATCAGCTGGAAAAAGCCAGCGGCGACTTGATTACAGATATGGATTGGGAAGTGCCGATGATCGATGGTATCTATGTGGATTTTTCCCAGGGGTCTCCCAGACAGACAATGCAGCCGTTGGATGTGGCCATTGAGGGGGAAGGATTCTTTGTCGTCAAAACTCCCGCGGGCGACAGATACACCCGCGACGGCGAATTCAGATTGGCTCCAGATCGAACGCTTATAAACAAAAACGGACATCCGGTACTTTCCGAAAGCGGGCCGTTGACTATACCGGGCGATGATGTCTCGATCGCCCAGGACGGGACTATTTTCTCCGACGGCGCCCAGATCGGCAGGCTTAAAGTGGTCGATTTCGCCAAACCGTATGAGCTGAAGAAATCGGAGTTCGGTTATTTTGCGGCAAAGCAGGAGGGAACCCAGCTGGCCAACGCCGAGGGATTTCTGATAAGACAAGGATATGTCGAAGAATCCAACGTCAATATCGTTGAACAGATGGTCGATATGCTGGTTTCTTTCAGGGCATATGAGGCCGGACAGAAAGCGATCCATTCGCAAGACGAAACTTTGGATAAAGCAGTGAATCAATTGGGGCGCGTAAGATAAGGGGAATCAAATGATTAAAGCGATGCGCACGGCTGCGGCAGGAATGAGCGGCCAGCAGATGAACGTTGACGTAATCGCCAACAATTTGGCCAATGTCAATACCACCGGATTCAAAAAATCGAGCATCGAATTCCAGGATGTCCTCTACCAGAGATTGCGTTCGGCCGGTTCGGAATCGGCGGCCGGATCGATAGTGCCAATCGATCTCGAGGTCGGTTACGGAACCAGGCCGGTGGCAACGCAGCGATCGTTCACCATGGGCCAATTGCAGATGACCGGCAATCCGCTCGATTTCGCAATCGAAGGCAACGGTTTTTTCCAGGTACAGTTGCCCGACGGAACTATCGGCTATACGCGCGACGGATCATTCAAGATTTCCGCCGACGGCCAGATTGTTTCATCCGATGGTTTCTTTTTCGTACCCAATATCACGATCCCGGCTGAGGCATCCGACATCACCGTGTCAACCGACGGGGTGATCACCGTACTTGTGCAAGGTTCGTCGGAACCTCAGGAGATCGGTCAGATTGAGCTGGCCAGATTCATAAATCCCGAGGGTCTCCAGGCTATCGGCCATAACCTGTTCATCCAATCGGTTGCCTCCGGCCAGCCGATTGTCGGCACGCCGTCGTTGGAAGGGTTCGGCCGGATCAGTCAAGGTTCGCTGGAAATGTCAAACGTCGAAATAGTCGAGGAAATGGTTAATATGATTATCGCTCAACGAGCCTACGAGATCAATTCAAAGGCAATTCAGACGTCAGAGGAAATGTCGCAAGTTGCCAATAATCTGAAACGGTGAGCCGATGATAATTCATTTGTTGGCTTTGGCGATATTGGCCGCAAATCCGACCGATAAGGTCAAGCAAGCGGTTCAGGATTATTTGAATCGCCATTATGCCATAGAGGAAGGAGAGTATTTATGCGAGACTGGCCGCCTGAATGCCCTCCAAAATTACGCTGAGTTCGACAGCGTCGTGGTACTGGGCATGGGTAAGGATTCCCCGCTCGGCAAAACGGTTTTCAATATCGGTCTGGTCGAATCGGGAGAACTGATTAAGACAACGTCTATCATCGCCGATGTCAGTTTGATCCGAAATGTGGTCGTGGCCGGATCGAACTTCGGCCCCGGCGCAGCCATCAGCGCCGCCGAAATTTCCAGACGGCCGATAAAAGATGACAATCGTCGCCCGCTGACCGACTTACAATCGCTTGAGGGGAAACAAGCCCGCGTTCAGATACAATCGGGCAGTATTATTTATGAAGATATGCTCGAAAAAAAACCGCTGGTGAACGCCGGAGATAGAGTAACGATTCTGCTGACCAGAGGCCAGATAAAAATCAATGCCGCCGGCATAGCCAGGCAAAAAGGCGGCAAAGGCGATCTGATTAGAGTGAGCAACAGCGACAGTCGAAAAATCATCGTCGCCGAAGTGGTCGATTCGTTGTTGGTGGCCTGCAGATAGGAGAATCGATGAAAATTCCCTTTATCCTTTTATTGACGCTTTTGTATCTGGCCGGCGCTCCGTTTGCCAATGAGGCCAAGCAGCGTTCATTGTTCACCGATGTAAAAGCTCATAAGGTCGGTGATTTGATCACCGTCTTGATCGTGGAGGATTCGCGGGCGGCCAATAAGGCCAAAACCAGCACCCAGAAAAAAACCGATGCCAGCACCTCGGGAACCGCCGGGATCGGTCCGCTCGACTTTATTCCGGCTTGGGGCGCATCAGGCAAAGACGAAATCCAATTCGATGGTCAGGGCCAAACGGAAAAGGCGGGGTTGATCAGGGCCAAAATGACGGTTTCGGTGATCCATATCCGGGAAAACGGCGATCTTGTCATTGAGGGAACCAGGGCGGTGACGATAAACGATGAACAGGAGCTTCTGTTCCTATCCGGAGTTGTCAGATCCCGGGATATTTCGCAGGATAATACGATTTATTCCTATCAAATCGCCGATGCCCAGATTTCGACCAAAAGCAGGGGCGCCATAACCGATGGACATCGGCCGGGAATTTTCACGCGCTTTCTTAACTGGCTGTTTTAGCATGAAAAAGATAATCTGCTCATTCCTGATTTTGGCCGTAACGACATCAGCCATGGGGGTGATGGTCCGGGTTAAGGATATCGCCCAATTTCAAGTGGACAACAAAATACCTCTGATCGGTTATGGCCTGGTCGTCGGTCTCGATGGCACCGGCGATTCGAAAGGGACTCAGTTCACGATCCAATCGCTTGTCAATATGATGGAACGGCTGGGTGTGACGGTCGAGAAAAATCAGGTAAAGGTTAAAAACGTGGCTGCGGTAATGGTCACTGCGGAGCTTTCCAGTCATATGTCTGTCGGCACCAGGTTCGATGTCACCGTATCATCGTTGGGGGACGCTTCATCATTGCAGGGCGGGACATTGTTGTTTACACCTCTGGCTGACGCCTCGGGCGTCGTCTATGGTTCGGCTCAGGGAGCGGTATCGATCGGTGGTTTCAATATCAGCACGGGAGCCGGGGATAAATTCATCAATAATTATACGCTCGTAGGCAGAGTTCCGGGCGGCGGTCTGATCGACAGGCAAATGGGTCTTTCGGAGCCGTTAAAAAAACTGAGACTGCGCTTGACAAATCCGGATTACACCACGATCAGCCGGTTGCAGGGAAAATTGCAACAGCAATTCCCGGAGCTGTCTCCGCTGGCCCTCGATGAGGCCAATATCGAGTTGACTTTGCCGGATACCGGAAAATATGCCGGTTCCCCGGTAAACCTGATCGCCGAAATCGAAAATATGAATATCGAACCGGACGTTTCGGCCAGAGTCGTCATCAACGAAAAAACGGGGACGATCGTAGCCGGTGAGCACGTAACCATCTCCTCGGTGATGTTGGCTCACGGAAACCTCAATATCGAAATCCAGTCGACCCCGCTGGTATCGCAACCAGAATCCTTTTCGCAGGGGAAGACGGTGTTGACCCGCGATCAACAACTGACAATCCAACCGGAAACGGCCAGGATTATGCATATCCAGCAACAGGCCAATATCGGCGACCTGGCGAAGGCTCTTAACGATATAGGAGCGACTCCCCGTGATATAATCGCTATATTTCAGGCTCTTCGGGCTGCCGGGTCACTTAGAGCTGAACTAGTAATTATGTAGGTTGCCATGGGCGATATCCCTATCAGTAACGTCGCCGCTTCCATCGGTGCAGGAAAAGGACGGGGCGCCGATGCCGAGGCAAAATTGCTTAAGTTGAAAAAGGCCTGCCAGGATTTCGAGGCGATCTTCATCTATTACATGCTCAAGACGATGCGCTCCGCCAGTGTATCATCGACGCTTTTCGGCAAGGGGATGGGCGCGGAAATATTTATGCAGATGTTCGATCAAGGCTTGTCGGAAAAAATGGCCACCGGCGGCCAATTGGGAATCTGGCAAAGTCTCTACGATAAATATTCGGCTCATGTGGCTTCGGTTCAGGGGAATGATCAAAAAACAAGGCCGCCGGAATCCCCCGGAATAGTCTTTCCGGCAAATCACTTGCAGATGACAGCTCCGCGTCCGGTGCCGTGGACAAGCGCTCCGGCGACGCCGCCCGCGCCGAAGGAAATCACGGCCGAGCCGGATGCCAGCAGCGTGGCGATTGCCGAACAGACGAAACGACCGACAGCGGGTGAATACGATCATATTATCGAAGAAGCGGCGGAAAAACATGCCGTCGATCCGCGGCTGATTCGGGCGGTGATCATGCAGGAATCGGGGGGAAACCCACGGGCGGTTTCCACCAAAGGAGCTAAGGGGTTGATGCAATTGATGGACGGAACCGCCGCTATGC
>CAZHVC010000110.1:0-6370 GCA_964535765.1 uncultured Ignavibacteria bacterium
GTGGTTGTCTTTCCCGATCCGGTGGGTCCGGTGACCAGAATCATCCCGTAAGGTTGATTTATCGCTTTGGTGAAATTTTTCAAAGCCAGCTCGGGAAATCCGAGCTTCGTCAGATCGACCATCAGCGATTTCGGGTCGAGAATACGCATGACCACCTTTTCTCCGAAAATCGTCGGCAGGGTGGAAACGCGTAAATCGACGGTGCGCTCGCCGATTTTAATCTTGATTCGGCCGTCTTGCGGCAACCTTCTTTCCGATATGTCGAGATCGGCCATGATTTTCATGCGTGAAATTATGGCGGCGCGGTATTTGAACGGTATCGGCGCCCGCTCCTGCAACGACCCGTCGATACGATAACGGACACGAATCCTTTTTTCGTAGCATTCGAAATGAATATCCGAGGCGCCCTTCTTGATCGCATCGGCGATGATCGAATCGACAAGCTTGACCAGCGGCTTATCCTGCACCGCCTTCTGCAGATCCATCTCCTCCGGCATCTCGTCGGAGGCCTCGACAACCTCCAGCTCATCGTCGATTTCCTTGATTATCGAGTCAAGCGCGCCTTTATCCTCATAATAAATATCGATCGCCTTCTGTATCGTTCCTTCAGGAGATATAACCGGTTGAATGTTGCAGCCGGTGATAAATTTAATAGCGTCGAGCACATATATGTTGTTGGGATCGGCGATCGCCACGATCATGGTCTTGCCGATCTTGGATACGGCTATGACGTTGAATCTGCGGGCGATATCCTGAGGAATCAACTTCACCGTTTCGGGGTTCAACTCGACATCGGTGAGCCTGAGAGCGCCGATATTGAGCTGTTTGCCGACGAACTCGCTGATGACGTTTTCGTCCTCGACAGCTCCGATTTTAACGAGAATTTCGCCCAGTTTACCGCTGGAGCTTTTTTGCAGCTCCAATGCCTTGGCCAGCTGATCCTCGGTTATCTTGCCGGCCTTTACCAGCATTTTGCCGAGTTCGATACTCATGAAAAGTCGGCGCCTTCGCTAATCTTTGAAAATATCGTCAAGTTTGTTTTCTGCGGAAGCGGAAAATTCCTCGTCGATATCGACCATTTTCTCACGCGGCTTTTTGCCGGCATTATTGAGAATCTCCAACAATACCTCGCCGATTTCCTTGGCGTAAAGCCTGACCATGCCGATCGTCGTCCGATCGTCGAATATCACGACCAAGATCGTCCGTTCGCCGATCAGCGAAATATGGATATGGTCGCGCTTTCCCTGATGAAACAATACCGAAAACTCCGGCTCCCCCACCAGCCGGGCGATTTCCCTGGTTGAGGCGAAACTGCCGGCAAGCAGTGCCGCCAAGGCGGTCGTATCGAGCGTCTGGGTGAATCCCTGGCGCGTTATCAGATGGCCGTCCTTGTCGACGAGCAACGAACACTTGGCCTCCGCCTCCTTGATAAGGCGGCTGAGCGCCCGGTCGATCTGCTCGATCTCCTCCTCGTAGAGTATTTGATTCTCCTGGGCCACTTTATCCTCCTTTAAGAATTTTCGCTCTTCTTTTTGAACCAGCCGAATATGCCGAATCTTTTCTTCTGCTTGACTTTTATGCTCTCCGCCATGTGCGGTTTGGACAGCATCTGCGGCGGCGAAATCTGTTCGGCGATCTGGGTCGCCTCCTCATCATACCTGATTCCCTCATCCAGCAGCGGCTTGCCGGCTCCATGCTCGTATATTTCCTTCAGCTTATCGGCATCGAGAATCGCCGGATGTTTCCTGACGGGCGGCGATTCGACCTGCGGCACCAGCGATTCCTCTTTCAGCACCGAATGCTCGGTCGTCTCTTCCAGATCATCTTTCGCTGGTTCCTGCGGCGGCGCTTCCGTCTCTTCCGGCGCCGAGGACACTACCACATTCGTCAGCGTCTCCGAGGTCGCCACAATCGGCGGCTTCTTGTTAAGCAGGTGATCCTCCGGCTCGTCGGCGATACTTTTCTTTTCCTGACTATCCTCGATTTTGAAATCACCTGCCGCTGGCTCGGGCAGCGGTTGCGCCGGTGATTTGGCCACCGGGGCCGGTTCCGCCCGCACCGGTTCTTCACGCGGCGATTCGCTCCCGCCGACGCCGACGACAACCGGTTCCGGCCGCGAGGGACGTTCCGGGGATGTCTGCCTGGCCTTGTCGAGAACCAGTTTGCTGATCGCTTTCAGGGTGGCGAAAACACCGGTGCCGGCAGAGGCAACGGCTTCAAAATACGGCAGGTTGCGGGGGTTCAATTGCCTTTGCATTTCCTCAACGGAGGCGATATTCGGCAAATCCCGTTTATTATACTGCAATACCATCGGAATGTCTTTGATATCGTAACCGTATTCGGCCAGATTTTCTTCGAGATTCTTCAACGATTCGATATTGTCGTCCATCTTTTCGATTTGAGAATCGGCCACGAAAACCAACCCATCGACGCCGCGCAGAACGAGCTTGCGCGTGGCGTTGTAATAGACCTGGCCGGGCACGGTGTAAAGCTGGAATTTGGTGGAAAATCCCCTGATGCTGCCGACGTTCACCGGTAAGAAGTCGAAATAAAGCGTTCTATCGGCATCGGTCGCCAGGCTGATCAATTCCCCGCGCGTGTCCTTGGGCACTTTGCTGAACACATATTGCAGGTTGGTGGTTTTTCCGGATAGCCCGGGACCGTAATAGACGATTTTCGAGATAATTTCCTTGAATGCGTAGTTTATCGATACCATCGAAAATCCCTATTGGCCGCGAATTTTGGCCAGTGCCTGTTTTATCTCGAGCCTTACCAGTCCTATATTCACGTCTTTCTCGGCCACCACCGTCAAAATGCCGAGTCCGGCGTCGGTCAGAAACAGCTTCCCATGTTCGGCCTCCACCATTATCTGGCGCGGCGACTCGTTGTGAAGCCGCTCCATCGCCTTGCCGACGCTGGCCACGATTGATGCCGAAAGCGCACCGACCGTTTCGTCCTGCAGCGTCGAATCGAGATCGGCGGCTATTATGATCCCATCCGACCCAACAAGCATCGAACCCCTGACGCCCGATGTTTTGTTTAATTCGCTTAATACATTCAACATAACGCCTCCGTATCAGTCAACCTGGAGTGGGTATTTTTCCTGAACGTGCAGCCTGATCATGTCCGCCGCTCTGCCGATTCTGACCCGCAACAGATCATCCGCTTCCGACCCGGCTCTGACCACCAGAATCAGATTGGCGGCCCCCTGAATCGTCAGCCACGAGTCGGCCGTTTTGATAACGACACTGCCCGCCTTGTTTTCTCCCAACCTTTTCAACACCGCATCGATATTGTGCAGCATAAGCAGACTGAGTGGAGCAAACGTTTCCGCCCCGGATAGATCCGCGCCGCGATACCCCACCAACAGCCCGTCCCTGTCCAGAATCGCCGCCTCCCTGACACCCCGGTATTCAACCAGATAGTCGAGAGCACTCTGGAATCTGTTGTCTTTCTTTTCGGTTTTCGCTATCAGCATAATCAAAACTCTGCGTGACTGAAAATTTCATTCAACTTCAGTTTCAACGAACCGAGATTCACATCATCACGGGTCGAAATCACTATGATAAGTCGACCGCGGTTGAAGATCCACAGCTTGGATTGATCGCCTTCGATCAGAATCTCATGACCGGCCCCGAAATGGAGTTTGGAGATCGCCTGCTCCACCGAATTGAACGCTCCCGAAGCGAGAGCGCCCAGCTCGTCCCGCGGCAGCAAACCGTCGAATTGCCCCTCTACGACCATCCCTTCCCTGGTCACCGCCACCACCCCGAGCACCCGCGGCAAAATCTTTATTATGCCGAGCGTGTGAGACAGATCGTGGGTTTTTTTAGGAGGAGAATGCTCCGGTGAAACGGCCGCCGTGCCGACCGGCTTGGGCGGTTCCTTACCCGTATTCGACTGGAGCATCGCTTTCGTAAGCAGGTTTTTGATCGTTTCGCTTTTCGGATCGGAATTGTGAAGCTTTTCGAGCAGCGTTTTCGCCCGGCCGAATTGCTCTTGTTTCATCAGAATTTCCGCCTCGAGCAGATCGGCGGAGCGGGTTCTTCCCCCGACCTCGATAGCCTTATGCAGGTAGCGTTCGGCCTCGCTGTAATTCCCCAGATCGAGATAGGTTTTGGCCACCACCATATAGGCCGACCCGTAATCAGGATGGTCTTCGATACCTTTCAGCCCGATCTGCAACGCCTTTTCCAGCTCTCCTTTTTTGCGATAGGCATCGGCCAGAGCGGCGAAAATCTGGCTGTTCGGATCGGCCTCGAGGATCTTCTGACACTTGGCTATTCGCTCGTTTATTTCGTCGAAATCTATCTTCATGGTCCGTTTATTTATTATCGGCAGCCGCTCGATTTCCCCTCTCTATCGTTAATATATATCTAATGCAGGCTTTCCCGGTAAAGCACTATCCCAGTCAAAAACAAGGCAATGGAAAATATATCCAGCCCGGCGAAAAGCAGTGCCTTGAAATAGGCCAAGCCCAAAACCGCCAGAAAGCCGAAAACTGTCCTGAGCAACATGATTCCCAGCGCCAGTGAAATAAACAGCCACGGTCGGCCGAGTTTGCCGCCGCGCATTGTCCCGAAAATCGAGTACCCCACGAAGGCGCTGCCGGCGATAAGCACCAGCAGCAATAGATGATAGACAAACTGCAGCCACGGCGGATGGATCTCGTAAAATTGACCGGCCGCAGCCTGTACCGGCCAGAAAACAACCGCCGGAGTCAACATTTTCCACAGATGTCTTTTCAGCATATCACTGCTGCCTGAATGTTCGCGCGAATTCCTCTTCAAGGCCGTACTTGATAGCCAGTTGCTTGCGGCTGCTCAGATCGTTATGAGTCTGTATCTTGATCTGCGACAGCGTACGCTGATAAAGCTTATTGCCCAGGTATTTTTGGATTATGAAAAGATAATCCGTAAGCAGATCGGTGAAATTCGAAATCAATCGATGCAGCCAGGCCTCCTTGGGCAACGACTTGACCAGCCTCTGTAAAAGCTCAAAATCTATTTCGCCGTCCCGCCCGTTCATCTGATCCGCCAACAGCGGATACTCCGCCTTCTTCTCCTGAAAAGTCTCGTAAAAGATCCTTTCGCCCTTTACTCCGAGTTTGTCCTTCAAGCTCTGGACGATTATGGCGAAATTATGACGATAAACGTTCGCCAGCAATCTCACCAGCTCCTCCGACTCATCGATTTCCGCGCCGGCGGCCATGACCGTCTTGCCCGTCTTCACCAGCCCCATGCGCAAAAGGTTGGCCAGCGCTTTCGAAGTAAGGAACTGATCCAACAGCGATTCGCTGATTATCTGCCCGACCGTTTTGCCCGATCCGATCAGCGCCATCACCATTATTTCGTTCCGCCCGATCTTCAAATGATCGCCCTGAAAGACCGGATTTTTTTCGAGTTCGATCATGGTCTCATCCGATGGCAGTATTTTTTGAAGCTCCATCCATTCGTCAATCCGGCGGGTCCCTTCCATGATAATGTTCATCGGATTGAGCTCGGTCTGGATCGTTTCCGGCGGCGGCGCTTTCCCCTCGATAAAATTAAATTCGCCGTCTTTCCAGCCGAACAGCCCGTAGATTATCTCCTCTATCTGCATTCTGAGGCAATCGATAATCTCCTCGCGGGTGAACAATTTCATCTCGACGAGCGCCGAGCCTATCTTCTTGCCGTCCTTTTTCTCCTTAAGCACATTTTCGAGATCGGCTTTCGATATCCGTCCCATCTTGAGCAACAGGTTTCCGAAAAGGTCCTTTTCCTCGGTCGATGTCGCATAAATGGTGTAGCCGCCGCGGAAATAAATCTCCTTCCGGTTCTGCCCCTTGGTGATCATCAGCATGCCGGTCTTTTTCGTCGAAAAGATAAGCTGGAATATATCGGGCAAAGAAACGGTTCTCAGATTTCCCGTAAAACCCATAGTGCTCTCTGCCTTCCCGGTTATTCGTCGATCATATGGTCAATATATCGCCGGTCAGACCCAAACCTCAGCCGAAAACTTCCAGCCATGCTCGTTGACCAGGTGATATCCTCCATATATGTCAATTGTTTCCTTTTCCGGATCGGTCTTCCCCCGAACTTGTCGGGGCTGAACACCAGCAAATCCGGTTTGGCTTTTTCGAGTTTTTCAAGCACCCCTCCATAAGGCTGAACCGACCAGGGCAGCTCGATCACCTGGGCCTCGGAAATGACTTTGTCGGCATATTCAGGTCTTATGTCTCCCGCCAAGATACCCACGGATCCCGTCGGCTCCAGTCTAACCTTATAAAAAAGGACGCTTTCCAACAACTCGTTATTGTTATCGGAATAGAATAATACAATATTAATCATATCATTCAAAATTACTTCCCTTATTCGCCCTTCGCCGGGGC
>CAZHVC010000111.1:0-6293 GCA_964535765.1 uncultured Ignavibacteria bacterium
CCCATAAGCTATCGACGATAGAAACGCCGTCGCCGCAAGAATAATAATCGGCAGTAATTTACATCGCACCTTTATCACCATTCCCGTCTCCTTATATTTAAATTGATTCTGATTAGGCAAATCCTTGAAAATCAATATCCACGGACTCATTCAACAAGCCCAAGCATTTCGGCATTGGCGCCAAATTAATCCTTTTGCCTTAACTTGGCAAGATATTCTTTGGCCGTTTTCTGGTAGAGGTAGTCGTGCGGCCTGGCGGGTATCAATTCGAGGCAACGTTCAAATTGCGCTTTGGCCAGTTCGTCTCGTTCGAGATCATATAGCGAGATTCCGTATTCGAGGTGATGATTGATCAGCTCGGGATTCAATTCGATCGCCCGTTCGAAAAATTCCAGCCCGGCTTTCTTATCCGCCGCACCCAGACCCATGGGTGCCCGCAGGACTTTCGGTTTCTGAGCCACCTCGCGGTGCCAGCGGCCCAGCAGATGCATGGCTCCATCATGACGGGGATCGAGCGCCAGCGCCTTTTCGGCCTCTCTTTTGACCTGCTTGGCCAGTCCGGCGCTCTTGAACACACCTTTGAACAAGGCTATCCTGCCGAGAGCTCTGGCAAGCTGAAAATGCCCCTCGGCGATCGTCGAATCCAATTCGATACAGCGTTTGGCCGCGGTTGCCGCCTGTTCATACAGATCAAGCTGCTTTTCCTTCGGCTCGAGCTCGGCCAGCAGATTCAAACTTCGAGCAAGTTTCCAATGTGATTCGGCGTCCGTTGAATCCTGCCGAATCAGCCCTTCGTAGCATTCTCTTGATCCTTGATAATCATTGACGGTATAAAGCGAATCGCAGATCGCCGACGAAACCGCCGCCCGGCTCAAACTTCCAGCGGCCAGAAATAAAAACAAAACCGGCAGCATCCGCCTCGCCGCCATTTTCGAAAGACAAAAAAGCATCGATTTTTTCCTTCCAAATGGCGAAATTAAGAAGTCCGATAATCCGTGTCAACAATAGAATGCATCCTTTGCCGTTTGATAATTTATCGTTTGTCGCTTAAAATAAAGTTTATGATTGACAAGGCGACCATTTTGGTGACCGGCGGCAGCGGCCAGCTCGGCCGAAGACTGGTTGTCCGTCTTATCGAATCCGGATATAAGGTTCGGGCGCATTACCGAAACCGGACCAAGGCCGATCGATGGTGCCCGGCGGCCGCCGAGGCCGTATTCGGCGATTTGCTGGAACCTTCGTGGCTGGAGAAAGCGACGGCCGATTGCCGATATGTCGTCCACTGCGCCGCCAGGGTCAGTTTGCGGCCGATGGCGTTTGAGCCGATGCGTTCGATCAACGTCGAGGGGACACAGGCGGTCATTCGGGCGTGCCGGAAAGCTGGAGTCAAAAGGCTTGTCCATGTCTCGTCGACTGCCGCCATAGGCGGCTCGAAAAATGGCGAATCGCTGGACGAGACCGCTGAGTTCAATCTCGCCGGCTTTGGAATTCCTTATTTCGAATGCAAGAGGGAATCCGAATTCCTGGTTCTGCAAGCCAACTCCGCTGAATTTGAAACGGTGGTAGTCAACCCATCGATAATGATCTCCCCTCCGGATCGGCGGCCTGAACCGTCCGACAAAAAGAGATTCCCGAGATTTCTGCCCTTTTATTTCGATTTCGGGATAAATGTGGTCGATACCCGCGATGTGGTCGAGGGGATCATCCTGGCCCTCGAAAAGGGAAGACCCGGCGAAAGATATATTCTCGGCGGCGAAAATATCGACGCAAACATGTTTTTTGAATTGTCCAAGAAATACCTCGATATCAAAAAACCCCGGCTGAAAGCGCCGCTGTTTCTGCTGTTTCTAGCGGGAGCGCTCTGGGAAGCGGCGACCTTTTATAAAGACAGGAAGCCGCCCCTGAATCGGGCTATAGTCAAGCTGGCGCGCTTCCGCTTTTATTATGATTCGAGCAAAGCCCTAAACGAACTCGGCTGGAAACCGAGACCGCTCGAACAATCGATAAAAGAGATCCTGGAAATTATCCATCACGCGTTCGAACCCTGAAACGCAACGGCCTAAACGGCCGCCGCAGTCAAAGCCAAACAGCTGTCGAAAACGCTTGCCAAATCCGGATAGAACTGATATATGGATCATCGGGCTGGCGATTAATCATACTTTATCCAAGCAATAGCACCAGCACCATAATCGTTTTTTAAGATTTTACGGGAGTAACGGGGAAGATGACCGTGTCTGAAACAATGTCGGGCATTGGTCGTAGCTAATAACATATAGATGCTTTCAAGGAGGTTTAATTGGAAAAAAAGAAAAGGACAACCCTGGCGAAGCCGAAAGCCAGCAGCAGGGCGAAAGCGAAAAAACCGGCTTCTTCACCTCCGCCGAATCTCGAAGAGCTGTTGAACGAGATACGAGCTCGAGCCAACGAAATATATCTGGCCAGAGGCAATGGTCAAGGCGATGAGCTTTCCGATTGGCTTCAGGCGGAAAGGGAAATAAAACAAAAATACAATTTGAGCTGATTGCCAAAAGAAGGCCGATAAAAAAACGGGGCGCCTTTGCGGCGCCCTTTTGTTTAGATCGAAAATCGCGACCTGCTCCGCTATTCGGCCCTCAAGGCATCGACTATTTTAATGCGGGCGGCGCGCACCGCCGGTAGAAATCCGCCCAGAATCCCCATCAGCAGAGCGAATAGCATCGCCCCGATCGCTATCCCCGGGCTCAGCCGGAAGTTAAAAGTTATCTCCGAAAAAGTATCCCAGTTGGTCGTTGATATCGTCATCAGTTGCAAAAACGACGCAGCGGCCAAACCTATAAGTCCGCCGACCGTCGAAATGACCACTGCCTCTATCAGAAAAACGGCCAGAACGTTCCGCCGAAGAAAACCGAGGGTGCGCATGGTGGCTATTTCCCGGGTGCGGTTGGCCACCGCTCCATACATCGTGATCATCGCCCCGATTATGGCGCCGAGACTGAATATTATCGTCACCGTCAATCCCAGGGCTTCGATAAAAGTGGAAGTTGCCTGGGTCTGCTCGGCGTAGTATTGTTTTTCTCTTTTCAATTCAACCGTCATCCGTGGATCCGCCTTCACTCTATCACGCATGACGTCGAAAGTTTCCGGTTGCTTCATCCGGAAAAGCATCGAGGAATACACCGGCCTTCCGGCGGCCGGCATCACCATATCGACATCGCCCCATAGTTCGTTTTCGAAGGCCGATCCGGCGGCCTCGAATAAGCCCACCACTGTCCATTCGGCGTTGCCGAAATCGAACGTTTCTCCCAGACCGCAGCCTTTGAAATTGTCGGCGGCTTTTTTGCCGGCGATCACCTCGGTTTTGCCCGGCTCGAAATTTCTGCCCTCGACGATCTTGATATTCGGTCTTAAGGCGAAAGATTCGGTCCCGACTCCGCGCACGGTTATATTGGCCATTTTGGCCGTGGTCCGCCGGTCTTTATTCAGGATTATCACCAGTTCACCGACGACCAGCGGCTTGCCGGCGGAATCGAGGGCGATTTCCGGCAGCGTGCGGATCACGGCCGCCTGATCGCGGCTGACAAAACTTTGCATTTCGCTTCCCGATCCGGCGCGGATTACCACGACATTATCGGGGCTGCCCGAGGAAACAAGCGTCTGTTTCAATCCCTGCGCCAGCATCAAGACGCCGGCGAAAACGAAAACAACAAGAGTGATTCCGAACACCGTGAATGCGGTCGTAAGGCGGCGCGCCAATAAATTGCGTATAGAGTATTTCAGCGGTATCTTCATAATCTATCCTATATGCCTTAAACCGTCGACGATCGATATCCTCAAAGCCCTGATTGTCGGAAAAATAGCCGACAAGATTCCCACCAGCAGCGCGAAAATCATGGCCATTATCACCGTGGTGCTTTTAACGGCCATGACCGTGATAAACGTGCTCATCGCCCGGCCCAGCGCTTCCGCCGCCGGAAAAGTCAAAAATATCCCGAGCAGGCCACCCATGGCGGCGATCAGCAGCGATTCGCCGACGATCAGACCGGCCAGACGGAACGGTCCGAATCCGAGCGTCTTAAGCAAGGCGTACTCGTTTGTCCGCTCACGGGCGCTCATCAACATGGTATTCGCCAGAACCAGGAAAATCACGCCGAGGATCAGATAGCTTATCACTTTAAGCATGACGATTATGGCATCCAGACCGGAAATGAAACCGATGGTGAATGCCTTTTCCGTTTCGGTCAACGTTTGGGCCGACGAATTGCGGAACAGCTCGTCTATAGCGGTGCAGACTTCGGCGGCCGCCGCGGGGTCGGCTATCTTGACGACGAACCAACCGGCCTGCCCGGACCAACCCGGGTACATCTGTCCGATTCTCTCATCGAGATATTTCCAGTGGAAAATCAGGCTCGTCTCGTCGGTTCCGACCTCGGCGCCGCGATATATGCCTCTGAGCGTGAAGTCCCAGTCGCCCGGATAAATCTGCCCGGTCAAACGGATGACGTCGCCGATTTTCCATCCGAATTTATCGACGATTTTCTGACCGGCTATACAGCCGGTGCGGTCTTCGTAATAAGCCCGCTTCTGATCCTCGGGCACAACAAATTCAGGATATAATTCGATTCCGTCTTCGGGGCCGATAGCATAATTGGCGAAAAAGTTCTTCGGGTCGTTTTGATATAGTCCGCCAAACCAGTTGGCATAGGCTACCCTTTCGACACCCGCCACCTGTTCGATGCGGTCTTTGTAGGAAATGGGAAGCGAAAACGTATAGGAAACCGCATGCCGGGTCACCAGCCTATCCGGCGGAATTAATTCTATCTGGGTGTTCCAGGCATTCAGGGCGGTGGTTATCACTCCGTAAGCCACCACGGCCACGGCCAGACCGAAAATGGTGAGCAAGGAGCGCAGTTTATGCCTGGCGGCGTTCTTGCCGATCAAACGCAAAACCCACATGATCAGACCAATTCGCCTTTATCGAGATAGCGCCGGACATGCGCCTTCTCGGCCGCCCGCGGGTCATGGGTCACCATGACGATCGTTTTTTTGTATTCGAGATTCAAACGCGAAAGCAGAATCATTATCTCCTCGGCCGAGGCCTTGTCGAGATCTCCGGTAGGTTCATCGGCAAGAATTATTTTCGGGTCGGTGACCAGCGCTCTGGCTATGGCCACCCGCTGCTCCTGCCCGCCCGAGAGTTGTCTGGGGAGATGCTGCATTCTGTCCTCGAGCCCAACCACTTTCAAGGCGAATCTGACGTGATCCGCCCGTTCTTTTCGGGAAAGCCCCGTCAAAAGCAACGGCAGCTCCACGTTTTCGAACGCTGACAACACCGGCAGTAGGTTATAAAATTGAAAAATGAAACCGACATTGCGGGATCGCCAGCGGGCCAGTTCTTTTTCCCGAAGGTTATCGATCCGGATTCCGCCCACGTCGATTTGGCCGGTGCTCGGTCGATCAAGCCCGGCGATCAGGTTCAGCAAAGTCGTCTTGCCCGAACCCGACGGCCCCATCAAAGCCAGAAACTCGCCCTCCGGGACTTCGAGGTCGATGCTATTGAGAACCGGGATTTCGAGACTGTCCCGGCGATAGATTTTGGACACGGCTCTAACCGTCACCAGCGGATTGCTCATAAGCGGCCTTCTTTACTCGATTATTTTCACTTTGGTTTTCGGTTTCAGATTCGACGGCGGCGACAGGATCACTTTCTGGCCGGCCCCAACACCGGAGGTAATCTCGGTTTGCTCACCCAGACGGCGTCCGGTCGTCACTGGCACCATTTCGGCTTTTCCCTCGACAACCAAAAAACAATATCGCCCGCCATCGCGGCTAACCACGGCCGAATTGGGAACCATCACCGTCGATTGCGCAAGCAGTGTATCGGCGCCGCGAGCCTGCAGAAAGTTGACCCGGGCGCTCATTTCAGGTAGAACCCGATCGTCACGATCCGAAAAACCGACTCTGGTCATCACCGTCGCCCGCGACCGATCGGCTGTGGGCACTATTTTCTTGACAAAACCGCGGTAACGCTTTTCCGGGTAAGCATCAAGGATTATCTCGCACTCTTGACCAAGATTGATTCGCCGGATATGAGCTTCCGCAACATCCGCTTCAACTTCCAGCGACGACATATCGGCGAGCACGACCACCGCTCCCCGTGAACCGGCGGACGAAGAAAAAGGGGCCACGATTTCACCGACATCGGCATACTTGTTCAACACCGTCCCGTCGAACGGCGCCCTGATAGTGGTGTTTTCGAGCGAAACCTCGGCCTGCTTGACGGCGGCGGCAGCCGAGCGGACCTCGGCCGCCAGACC
>CAZHVC010000112.1:0-6163 GCA_964535765.1 uncultured Ignavibacteria bacterium
GTCGTCTCCTTTTTTAGCCCATTCCTGAAAAATCCGCGCCGATTGTTCGATCGCCCCGCCATGCGATTCGCCAATGGTCAGTATTCCACCGGCGATAGCCGCATTCAAAGGATTGCCGCCTGACACGACCACGCGGGTGGCCAACGAGGAAGGCGGCGTCACCCCGTGATCAACGGAGGAGACGAGGATCGCCTCCATCATCGTGGCTTCCGCTTGTGTCGGCAATTCCCCTTTCCACAATAAAAAAATTACTTCGGCAAACCTCTTGTTTTCCATTAGATCGGCGATATCGTATCCCCTGATACGAATCACCCCCGGCTCAATCTGGGTGATTCCGGTGAAAGATTTTTCGTTTTCCATCCTGAACTCCTTTTCATAAATATTCCTTTGGCGAACCATGACTGTCAATTAATATTATTCCGGATATTTCCGAAATATAAATTATAAAAGGCAAAAGGAATGTATTCGGAACCAGCCGCCAAAAGATGTGCATACCTGAAGCATTGCTATGTTGCCGAGGCGGCCAAATGCTACGGCTATAAAACCGATTGCCCGCTTTACATGGCCACCAATGAAGAGCCGATATCAGAACAAAAATTCCATCGGGCCATGGATCAATTGATAAACAAGACGAAAATCAAGCATCAGAATTCCGAAGGCGGCGGTTCCCGTTTCTGCTGAAGTTTCGACTCGATCATTGTCCGCTCCGGCAGTCCCGGCATTCACCCTCGACAAAAATCGGCCTTGCGGTATCCGTTCGAGCGTTATCATGATTGAACAGCTCATCCAGCGAGCACCCAAGGGCCGAGGCGATTTTCCTGGCCGTACTGATACGAATGTCGCAGTTCCGGCGGATGATCCTGTTTATATAAACCGGATCGAGGCCGACTTTCAACGCCAAACGGCGCTGGCTCCATTTCTTTTGCATGAGCAAATTGGAAATATTGGAATTCATGCTTCCCCCCTGTTTATGGAATACCGATACTCACTACTATTACGATTTATCGTCATGACTGTCGATTATTATAGTCGGCAAAACGGTTTATTATTATTTCGCATCAGTAGGCCGATGGTCAATTCACTTGACTACAATCGTTTTATACCATATAAGAGCGACCGATATAATTATAAATATGAAAGGAGAGACCGGATGAACAAAATGGCGATCGGCGACGTGTCGCTCTCGGGGAAACGGGTTCTGGTCAGGGTCGATTTCAACGTGCCGATTGATAACGGCGAAGTAACCGACGACACCCGGATTCGCGAATCGTTGCCCACGATCAATACGATAATCAACAACGGCGGCCGTCCAATATTGATGTCGCATCTCGGCCGCCCCAAGGGCAAAGTCTCACCCCAGTTTTCGCTGAGGCCGGTGGCCGCGAAACTGGCTGAACTTACGGGCAGGAAGGTCAGGTTCGCCGAGGATTGCATAGGCCCGGCAGCCGAAAGGGAGGTTGGGCAACTGTCTGCCGGAGAAATTCTGCTTTTGGAAAACCTGCGTTTTCACCCTGAGGAAGAAAAAAACGATCCCGAATTTTCCAAGGCATTGGCCCGCCTCGGCGATATTTACGTGAATGATGCTTTCGGTTCGGCGCATAGAGCCCATGCCTCCACTCACGGCGTGACCGCCTATCTCAAACCGGCTGTCGCCGGATTGTTGATGCAAAAAGAAATAGGATACCTGGGAGCGGCCTTGGCCAACCCGTCAAGACCGTTTGTGGCGATTATTGGTGGGGCGAAAATATCGGGAAAGATCGACGTCATCAAAAACCTTGTCGATAAGGTCGATGCTTTACTGATCGGCGGCGGCATGATGTTCACCTTCTATCGCGCGGCCGGCCTCGAAATCGGTAAATCCATAATCGAGGAGGATAAAATTCCCGAGGCGGAACGGCTGCTTAAGCTCGAGCCGAAAAAGCAACCGGTATTGCCATCGGATGTTCTGGTGGCGGATGCGCTGGTCGGACATACACAAACAAAAACGGTGTCCAAACAGGCGATCCCGCCGGATTGGGTAGGTGTGGATATCGGGTCCGCCACTCAGAGGGAATTTTCGCGGATAATCGAGGGTGCGCGGACCATCGTCTGGAACGGTCCGATGGGCGTTTTTGAGACCGACGCTTTCGCCGGAGGAACACTGGCGATTGCAAAAACGATAGCCGGAGCCACCGCCCGAGGGGCGGTCAGTATCGTGGGCGGTGGAGATTCGGTGGCGGCCCTCGCAAAAGCAGGTCTGACCGATAAGATCACGCATGTCTCCACGGGCGGCGGCGCCTCATTGGAATTCCTCGAGGGGAAGATATTGCCTGGAGTGGCGGCCTTGACGGAGCGGAATTAAAATGGGTAAAACTTCCTCCTACCGCGTCCCTATGGTGGCCGGAAATTGGAAAATGAATACTGATCGTGAGGAAGCCCTCCACCTGGCGAAAGAAATAGTCCAGGTCGCCGGATCGCTTTATAAAACCGAAATAGTGCTCTGCCCGCCGTTTGTCTGGCTCGGCGACGTGTATCAGCTCGTGAAATCGACGCGGATAAAACTCGGGGGACAAAATATTCATTGGGAAGACCGGGGTGCTTTTACGGGAGAAATTTCGGCCCCGATGCTGAAAGCGGCCGGCTGCAAATATGTCATAATCGGCCATTCCGAGCGAAGACGGCTTTTCGGCGAAACCGACAAGCAGGTCAATCTCAAGCTCAAAAAAGCAATCGAAACAGGACTATCGGCTATTGTTTGCCTCGGAGAGACCCTTGAAGAAAGGGAATCAGGCAAAACCAATGACGTTATCGAAAAGCAATTCAAGGAATCGCTGGCCGGAATCGCCGATTTCGATAAAATCGTCATCGCCTACGAACCTGTATGGGCGATCGGAACCGGCAGGAACGCCACTCCGGAGCAGGCGCAGGATGTTCACTCGCTGTTGCGGAACCTGTTGAGGAATGCGGCTCAGGACGCATCGGAAATCAGGATTCTCTACGGCGGCTCGGTGAATTCAGCGAATGCCGGACCGCTTTTCGCCCAGAATGATATAGATGGGTTTCTGGTAGGCGGAGCCAGCCTGAAATCGAGCGAATTCCTGGCCATAATCAACGCCGTCGGCGCATGACTGGGCGGGAAGTCGATTTTCGGCTTGACTGGAAGGACAAAAGATATATTTTGATTGCTATTGATTTTTGGAATGAAGGAAAATTAAGGAGAAGAGATTGTTCGCGATTTTAATCGTCATTCATGTTTTTATTTGCGCCTCACTGATACTTGTCATTTTGATGCAATCGGCCAAGGGAGAGGGGCTGGCAGGCGCATTCGGCGGAACCAGCCTTAGCGGAGCCGTGTTCGGGGGTCGCGGAGCAGCCACTTTTCTTTCCAAGACCACGTCCGTTCTGGCTATTGCCTTCATGGTGTCCTGCCTTGCTCTTACTTTCGTATCGCCTGCCCGGCGGGCCGCGCAAACCGAATCGGCGGTGAAGAAGGAACTACAACAGCAATTGCCCGGAGCCTCCCCGACCACCACGCCGAGTCAAGAGCTGCCGCAGGGTGAAGAGGTTCCGGTGCCGCCGGCTCAAGAGCAGCAAACCCCCACTGGAAGCCAGCAAAGCGGGGAAACCAAACCCTCCGAGGGCAAATAGCTCGGGAGCCTCGGGTACGGAGCAGATCGGTCGGTTCAGCCCTGGGCGGGCAAGATAACATATGAATTATCGGGTTTGATGCGGAAGTGGTGGAATTGGCAGACACACCATCTTGAGGGGGTGGCGCCGCAAGGCATGGGGGTTCAAATCCCCCCTTCCGCACTTTATATTTTCTTTCGTTAGACAATATATTCCGGCCTGATAAAATATGGCCGATAATCCTTAGGGAAAGATGCTCAATCGCTGGCCAGGTGAGGCCATAGTGCAGGCGGAGGACGTTTGCGCCACGATTATGACATAATAGACCGCAAATTGGTCAGAGTCGATAGACCCGGTCCAATTCTGCTGGTGATCTGTCCTACGGAAGAGGAGCGCAAGTATCTAATCGATGAATTGAAAATCGATGAGCATACCTTGCAATCGGCGCTCGACCCGGATGAGCTTTCCCGGTTGGAATTCGAGCCGGAGCATCTGGCGATGATTTTCAAACGCCCGCGCAATTACTCGGTCAAAGACGAGTTCATGTTCAAGGTTTCCTCGATCGGATCGTTCATTTTCAAGGATAAACTGGTGGTGGTATCGTCCGAGGATATTCCGATATTCGACGGCATAACCATGAACCGGCCGTTTTCGGCGGTTTATTTGACTCTGAAACTGATTTACCGATCGATATTTCATTTTCTTGAACATCTCAAAATCATCAGCACAATTTCCGACGAATTGCAGACGAAAATCAACACCTCCATGGAAAACAGACATCTTATAAACCTGTTCACCCTGGAAAAAAGCCTGGTTTATTATTTGAGTTCCATCAGCTCGAACGGGGCGCTTATCGACAAAATCAAAATCAATGCTTCCAAAATAGGGCTGCAGATCGAGGAGCAGGAATTGGTCGATGATATCCAGATCGAAAATAATCAGTGTTACAAACAGGCCGAGGTCTATTCCAACATTTTAGCCAGCCTGATGGACGCCAGAGCGTCGATAGTCAGCAACAATTTGAACGTGTTGATGAAGACGCTTAATATCATAACCATCGCCATCATGGTGCCGACATTCGTCGTCAGCGCCTTTTCGATGAACGTCAAGATCCCGCTGGCTACTTTGGAGCACGCGTTCTGGATAATCATGTTTTTGGCCTTGATATCGGTCGTCGCCTTCATCGCGTTCTGGCGCTACCGCCGCTGGTGAGGACCGGGTTGCGGAATTTGCTTTGGCTGCCATCCGGGGCGTTAAGATTCGCAATTATGAAAAGAGGTCTTTTTTCAGAAATTAAAAAGACCTCTTCGATTGCCGCAATAAACACAAAATTCTATTACCTATTCTGCCCGCTTCTCCACGCCCTCCTTTCGTTTGCGGTCGAATCAATGGATAAATGTACCGAACGCCTGAAATAGGCAATTCGGGCAATTAATTAACATAAAACTAATATCATACGACTTGAATTGTCAACGCGACATTATTGCGTATATAATGCGTATGATCAAATACGCACTACTCCCGGAGCCCCAACCCGAACCAATTGACGGTCACGCCCATCCATTATTTTATCGGGATCGTGTATTTCCCGGAAAAACAAGCATGACAGTATTCGGACTTGGGCAATGCCGCCAATGATAACATCCCCTGCATCGACAAATAACCCAGCGAATTCACCCCCAAATACTTGCGGATCGAATCGACGGAGCGGTTCGAGGCGATAAGTTCCTTTTTGGTCGGCATGTCGATTCCATAATAACAAGGGCTTATTATGGGCGGCGAGGAAATCCGCATATGCACTTCGGCCGCGCCCGCTTCCCTGATAAGCTTAACCAGCTTGCGTGAAGTCGTTCCACGCACGATTGAGTCGTCGACAACAACAACCCGCTTGTTTTTCAGAACCCCCCTGATAGGATTGAATTTGATTTTCGCATCCAGGTCTCTAATCCTCTGCTCGGGTTCGATGAATGTTCTGCCGACATAATGATTGCGGATCAACCCTATTTCATAGGGGATCCCGGTGGCCTCGGAGAAACCGAGGGCGGCCGTATTCGAGCTGTCGGGAACTGAAATGACGATATCGGCGTCCACCGGGTGTTCTTTTGCAAGTTGCCTGCCGAGGCGCCGTCGGACTTTATCGACGTTGATGCCAAATATCATGGAGTCGGGTCGGGAGAAATATATGAATTCGAAGATGCAAAAAGCATGTTTGCGCACAGGCAAAAGCCAGTAGGATTTCAACTTTCCGCCGTTGGCCACCAATATTTCCCCGGGTTCGATATCCCTCAGATAGCGGGCCCCGATCAGGTCGAAAGCGCAGGTTTCCGATGCCACCACCCATGAATTTCTCAGCTTGCCGAGCGCCAGAGGCCTGACGCCGGCCGGATCGCGGGCGGCAATCAGATTGTGACCGGTCAACACCACCAGAGAATAGGCTCCAGTGACTTTTTTCAAGGCGTCGGCCAGAGCCTGTTCGATTCGTTTCTTTTTCGAATGGGCGATTAGGTGAAGTATGACCTCGGTGTCCGAAGTCGTCCCGAAAATCGATCCTTCCGCT
>CAZHVC010000113.1:0-6157 GCA_964535765.1 uncultured Ignavibacteria bacterium
CGTGGTTTTGCCTGAGGTGTTTTTGAAAGCGCTGGCCGTGGCCAGGAATATCGAAGGCAAGATAACCGATTTTAGCGCGGCCAATTTCGATATGATTCAACATTACCGGCCGAACGAGAACGTGGTCCGCCGGCCGACGTTGGGCGGCGGCAAAGGGTATTCGTTCACCGGTCATCATGAGATAATGCTGCCGTTGCTGGCGGCGGCTGTCAAATCGTATGAAAGGTAATGAGCATGGATAAAATCGTCGAATGCGTGCCTAATTTTTCGGAGGGACGCCGCGCCGAGGTGATCGCCGAGATAGTCAAGGAAATCGAGAGTGTCGAGGGGACGGTGATGCTCGATCAGGAGATGGATAAAGATCATAATCGAGCGGTGGTCACTTTCGTCGGCGAACCTGAACAGGTTCTCGAGGCCGCATTCAGGGCAATCAAAAAAGCCAGCGAATTGATCGATATGGAAAAGCATACCGGTGAACACCCACGGATGGGTGCCACCGATGTGGTCCCTTTCATTCCGGTTTCCGGCGTCACCATGGCCGCCTGCGTGGAGTTGGCCAAAAGGCTGGGCGAGCGCGTCGGCAATGAGCTGGAAATCCCCGTTTACCTCTACGAGGAAGCGGCCACCCGTCCCGACCGGGTCAATCTGGCCGATGTCAGGAAAGGGGAATACGAGGGGATCAAGGCGGAAATAGGGAGCAATCCCGACCGCAAGCCCGACTATGGGCCGAGCCGTACTCATCCGACCGCCGGGGCGATTGCTATAGGGGCACGGCAATTTTTGATCGCTTTCAATGTTTATTTGGGCACCACCAATCTCGATATCGCCAAAAATATAGCCAACGCGGTTCGTTTCCAAACCGGCGGATTTCGCTATGTCAAGGCGATGGGATTCGAAATCAAGGAGCGCCGTCAGGTGCAGGTTTCCATGAACCTGGTGAACTATCGGGGGACGCCGATATTCCGGGTTTATGAAGCTATAAAAGCGGAGGCCCGTCGCTACGGCGTGCCGGTCGTAGGTTCGGAGATAGTGGGCCTGGCGCCGCTCGAATCGATAGTTCAGGTGGCCGATTATTATCTGGGGCTGGAGAATTTTTCGCTCGATCAGATCCTCGAATCGAAATTGAAATCGCCGAAATTGGCGGCCAAAGGCGAGCTGAAAGGATTTCTCGAACAGGTGCAGTCGAAAGAGCCGACACCCGGCGGCGGATCGGTTGCGGCGCTGGCGGGAGCGCTGGCGGCGGCGTTGGCCGAGATGGTGTGTCGTCTGACGATCGGGCGCAAAGCTTATGAATCGGTGCGTGAGGAATTTAGGGAGAAACGCAAGAAACTCGATGCCTTGAGAATCGAACTTACCTATCTGATCGAAAAAGACGCCCGCAGTTTCGATTCGGTGATTTTAGCCATGAAAAAACCGAAATATAACGAACATGAAATCTCAGTTCGCGATCAAGCGATCGAGGAGGCGACCAAAATCGCCGCCGGCGTGCCACTTGAGGTGATGGAAAAGTCGCTTGATGTCATGCGTCTTCTGCCCGAAATCGCTCTCAAGGGGAACGTCAATTCGGTTTCGGACGCCGGCGTGGCCAATCTTGCGGCCAAGGCGGCTATAGAGGGGGCATCGCTGAACGTCAGGATTAATCTCGGCAACATAAAGGATCTCGCTTTCGTCGAAAAACTCAAATCGAGGATGGGAAATATCCTGAGCGAATGCGACGACTTATTTGCCCAGACCAAGCGGATAGTGGAGGAGAAGCTCGGGTGACGGCCAGGCGCTACATCGATCTTCACGTGCACACCAACGCCTCCGATGGGATTCTCAGCCCCAAAGAGGTGATCGATCTGGCGGTGAAAAAGAAGCTGGCGGCTATCGCCATAACCGATCACGATACGACCGACGGATATGTGGGGGCGATAGAATATGCGCGGCAAAGCGATATCGAACTGATTTCCGGGGTGGAGCTTTCCTGCATGTATCAGAACAACGACGTCCATCTACTGGGGTATCTGATCGATCACGACAATCCGGAGTTCGTGAAGACGATTCGTCAGTTCCGCGAAGAAAGGCTGAATCGCGGCCGGGCGATGGTTGCGAAATTGAACGAGCTGGGGGTAAATCTCAGTATGGAAACGGTGGCCGCCATAGCCGGCAATTCGGTCATGGGGCGGCCGCATATCGCCGATGCTCTGGTTCGCGAGGAATTCGTGCGCACTTTCGATGAGGCGTTTGCGCGTTACCTTGGTTATCATGCGCCGGCCTATGTTCCCAAGATGCATTTCGAGGTTGAACGCGCCATCAGCATAATTCATCTTATCGGCGGCTTGGCTGTTCTGGCCCACCCAGGCACTCTCGGGCATGATGAATTTATTCCGTCTTTCGTGGAAATGGGTTTGGACGGGCTGGAGGCTTACCATTCGTTGCACTCGACCGCCGACATTGATCGTTACAAAGCGATGGCCGGTAAGTTCGGTTTGATTTTTACCGGCGGGTCCGATTGCCATGGTCCGCGCAAGGGGAAATCGCTGATGGGCAGTCAGCGTGTCCCGATCGATTGTTTGGAAAAAATGAAAAATATCAGAGCGAGCAGATGATGAGATTTATTTTGGTTTGGAAAAAATGAAAAATATCAGAGCGAGCAGATGATGAGATTTATTTTGATGGCGCTGATGTTGCCCTCGCTGGTCATGGCTAAAGAGGCGGATTTGAATCGTTTGATTCGATTCATGCGGGATCTCAAAAACGGGGCGGCCATAGCGGCGGTCCCCGGCGATTCGACCGTGACTTTCAAGTGCGGCACGCCTTTCATTATCGAGCTGTTGGATAACCGGGACAAAGTGGAAAAGGCGGTTCTTGACGATCTGGTGTTGCGGCCGACCAGGCAGAAAACCTACGGCACCGCCCATTTCGTTTTCCATTATGACACCGTCGGCACCCAGGCGGTCTATCATCCGCTTGAGGACAGCCTGCCGGCGAACGGAGTTCCCGATTATATTGACAGCGCGGCGATGATTTTCGAATACGTTTGGACTATCGAGGTCGATACTCTCGGTTACCCGGCGCCGCCGCCGGATACCGGAGGCGGTGACGCCAGATACGATGTTTATTTCAGCCATCTCGGCAGCTCGATTTACGGGCAGACCTGGCGCGAAGATGCCATAGATAGCCGCCGCTATCGCAGCTATCTGGAGATCGAGAACGATTTTCAGGAAAACGCCATCTACCGGAACCGCCCGCTTGACGCGGTGAGGGTGACGGCGGCCCACGAGTTTTTCCATGCGATTCATTATGGTCTCGATGCTTTCGAATATCATCAGGGGAAAGCTTGGTGGTATGAAGTCACCTCCACCTGGATGGAAGATGTCGTCTATGACGCTGTCAACGATTACATTTATTACCTGCCATTTTACTACGATCGCCCCTGGCTTGGATTGGGGACATATTCGACCGACCCATATGATCCAGCGCAAACGTTGCATCCCTATGCCTCCTGCGTCTGGGCCAGGTTTCTGGAGGAGCGTTATGACCGTGACCTTATCCGGCGGATTTGGGAGATCTGCGCCAATGTCGGCGGCTATAATCTGTTGCCGGCCACCGATGAGGCGCTCGGCGAATATGGCGCCGATTTCGCCACGGCGTTCCGGGAATTCGCTTCATGGAACTATTTCACGGCGGGCCGGGCTGATACGATCGATAAGTTCTCCGAGGCCAATCTTTGGCCGCAAATAAAAACAAGATTGTCGATCGGGCGGACACCTTATCAATATCCGGTCGATACGACTTTCACCTATCTGGATTCCACGCCGGAGCCGCTGGCGGCCAATTATCTGGTTTTCCGGTGTTCGCCGTTCGAACCGGGGGGACTGCTCTTCGATTTCGACGGCGACGATTTGCAGGGGGAGTCGTGGAACGTCGCCGTCCTCGGTTGGGACCCGGCCTCCGATACTTTGATACGGATTCAGACCGACGATTACACCGGCAGGGGATTGCTTGGTTTCCGCGATTGGTCGCGTTTCGATTCACTGGTCTTGATACCGACTGTTTTCAGTCTTGCGCCCGGTTATGATCCGGCCGGATATCATATTCGTGTGGAGTACGATTCGCAGCTGGTGGCCGGGGCGCCGTTATTATCCGAATTGCCGCCGCAGGTTTTGATCAAGGCCGGAACCTGCACCACTCTGGTGATAACGGCGACGGATGCCGACGGTGATTCCATAAGATTGAGCTGTCCCGACGATACTTTGGCCGAAGTCACGTTTGTCGATCAGGGCGACGGCACCGGCCGTTTGACTTTATGCGCGCCGGATAGGGTCGGAAGCACTTTCAATATCCGATTGATCGCCGCCGACAGCACCGGCTATGACGCCAAGCAAGTGAGTTTTTATATTCTGGCCTCGCGGCGGGAGGTATATGCGCATATTTTTCCTAATCCGCTTATTTATGGTTTGCATGACGAAGCGACTCTGCGATATTTCTTGTCCGAGGCGGTTGAGGAAGGCGATATCGATATAAGGATTTTCAACGTCTCCGGCGATCTGATTTTCAAGTTCGATAACGTTCAGCAGGTTGTCGAGGATGCCAATTTGCCGGGATATCATTATCTTCGATGGGATATAAAGAATCTGGCCGGCGAAATTCCGGCTGGCGGCATCTATTTCATAAAGATCAGGGCCGGCGGTAAGAGCGGCTCCGGAAAAATCGCCATAATCAGATAATTGTTTTGAAAAAGCGAATACGCAGAATAGCGGCCGTCGGTCTTCTGTCGGCGTTGGCGCTGGCGGTAACCTATCCACTTGCCGGCATTCCGAACGTAAAGTTTTTCGAATTCTGTCTGTTTTTATCGGGGATTTATTTGGGTTTTCGGGGTGGTGTATCGGTGCCGCTGATTGCCGGAACAATATATATTATGTTCAATCCCAACGGGCCGCAGACTATTTTGCTTGTGGGGATTGCCCAGATGGTAGGATTTCTGTTATTCGGGTTGGCGGGAGCCGTATTCGGAAAGATGATCTTGGCCAACAACAGACGTTTGATCGGCATGACGTTTTGTGCCGCAATCGGTGTTTTTCTGACATTTATCTATGACTTGATGACCAACGCCGCTTGGGGAATCACGATCGGCGCTTTGCTGCCGGCCATTTATTCGGGAATCGCCTTTTCGCTTCTGCATATGGCGGCCAACGGTCTGATATTCGGTCTGGCCGAGCCGCTGTTGGTGAGGATATGGAAAACGGTTTACCCGTTGCTCGATTGATTGGAGCGCTTATTTGTTGCGGCTTGATTCTGTCGGCTGCCGTAGGCTTGGCTGATGACCAGCCTCAGGCGCCGCCGGTGATTTCCGATACGTCGAAAACCGCGCCGACGGCTGACGATTCGCTGGGCGCAGCCATAGACGGCCGGCGCCCTATCGAGGAAGAGTTCGGCCTGGTGGGAAAACGGCCGCTGGCGAAAACGCTCGGCGATATGCTCTGGTTCGAGGGCGGAGTGTTGTCTTTTCAGCATGGTCCCGAGGGGCAGCCGGAGATTTTCGTCAAGTCGATTTTACTTGGCGGACAGGGGATCATAATCGATGGCCTGCCGTTTTTTCAGCAGGGGCTGTACGTTCCACAAAGGAGCGGGCCGGATCTTAACACGGTCATGTTCGAGAATCTGGCGGAAATCGAATTGACCCGCTTGAATCATCTCGATCTATCGACCGAAGGCACGGTGTTGTCGCTAAAAACACCGGCTTGGCCGCCGGCGGCGAATCCCTCCAGTATAACCGTGGCCCGCGGCCCCTACGGCTACGAGCGGACGGCTTGGCGTTTCACCAAAAATTTCAGCCGAAGGCTGGCGGCGACATTCTGCGCCGGATTCAAAAAGTCAAAAAGTTTTTACACAAGCGGGGCGGATTACGACGGATTCGGAGTTTCGGGATCGCTGGTCGGGGATTTTCGGCGGATCGGCGCATTTCGATACGGATTTTACGAAAACAAGTCCGATCAGGGGATATTGCAATTCGACAGAATGGTGCCGCCCTCGAAAAGATTGAAACGGGATATCATCAGGCATCAGTTTCGTCTGGAGAAAGAATTGAAAAAGGGTCTGACTTTGTTTTCCGATTTGTTGTATCAGAAAAACGAAGCAAAAGCCGACGGACTGTATTTGTCACCGGCGGCCC
>CAZHVC010000114.1:0-6124 GCA_964535765.1 uncultured Ignavibacteria bacterium
CGGCAGTATCCCCGATTCCGGACAGGTGACATTCGGAATTTATTTTGTGCCGGCCGACCAATCTTTGACCCTCAGGATTTCCCGGTTCCAGGATCTCAGTTCCGTTTTGATGGCCGTTACGTGGCCGTTTCAGGGTTATACGATTCGCGATAGCGCCGAATTCAGCTATCGGGCCGTTATCGATACGAACGAAACGTCGATCGAAGTTGCGGAATCGGCCGCTGTTCCCGGATTGTTCAGGCTTGACGGCAACTATCCGAATCCTTTCAACGGCGCCACCTGCATAAATTTCGAGTGGAATTCCTATCCGGAAAATTATAAGTTCGAGTTGCTGGATGTGGCCGGAAGAAAAATAGGGGAAGTCGTCGGGAAAGCCGAATCTGGACTGAACAGAATTCGCTGGGGGATGGCCGATAATCTTGCTTGCGGCGTGTATTTCTACAGAATTTCTATCGGCGGTTTCGAACAAACCGGACGAATGCTCTACCTTAAATAGGAGAATCCGAAAAGGAAATGAAACAGGACAACCATGCCCAAAGCGATAATGAATTTGACTTGTTCAATCAGAAAAATATCGTCGAAGCGTTGATTTTCGCCGCCAACGAACCGCTTCGGGACGATATAATCGCTCGTTGCGCCGGCATTTCCCAGGCCACTATAGAAAAGGTCGTCAATGAACTGAACGAGGAATATTCGTCAACGAGGCGGAGTTTTCGAATAGAACGGATAAACGGAGGATATCGGTTCTATTCATTGCCCGAGTATCATCCTTATATTCAAAAGGCAGGGGAGATCGACCGGAAGCTTCACCTGAGCCAGGCATCGCTTGAAACTTTGGCGATAATCGCTTATAAGCAGCCGATTACGCGGGCCGAGATCGAGAGGATCAGGGGCGTCGATTGCGACGGCGTATTGCGCAAACTTCTGGCCAGGGATCTGATCTGCATAGACGGCCGTTCGAACGGTCCGGGCCGACCGCATCTATTCGTGACCACCGATTACTTCCTCGAATTCTTCGGGTTGCCGTCGTTGGGCCATTTACCGCCGCTGCCGCCGGCGGAGGAGGCCCCGCCGAAATTGCCCGTGCTTAAGCTGTTGCGCCAAGGTGAAATCATGGAAGCCGACGGCGGCGAACCGGCCTTCGAACAGGAAACGAAACTGTCGGAGGAAAATACGGGCGGTTCCGCCAGGGAGTTTTCCCGGCTGACAGTCACTGAATTAGAGCGTGATTCCTGAATCCTGATTAAATCGCTTATGATGAAGGCCGTGCTTTCCGCAGCGGCAAGCCAAACCGAAATGCGAAACGGCCGCCGGTTTTCGAAATCATGATGCGAATAAATAAATATCTCGCTAGATCGGGTGCCGGTTCCCGCCGCCATGCCGATCAACTTATTCTTCAGGGAAGAGTCAAAGTCAACGGAATGCCGATCAAGGAACTGGGCATCCGGATCGATGACGAAAACGACGTGGTGGAAGTCGATGGCAAAACCGTCTCGCCCGCCACGGGCACGATCTATCTGATGATGAATAAACCCCCCGGGTATCTTGTGTCCGCCAGAGATCCGCATCATGAAAAACTGGTGAGCGGCTTGCTTAGGGAATATAAAGGCAAAGTATTCCCGGTGGGCCGGCTCGATTTTGAATCATCGGGGCTGCTTCTTTTCACCAACGACGGCGAACTTGCATTTCGGCTGAGTCACCCGCGCTACGGAGTCAAGAAAACTTACGAGGCCAGGCTGGCCGGAGCTATCGGTGAAGCGGAAATCGAGCAGCTGCGGAAGGGGATTGTGCTGGATGACGGCCCGACGGCACCGGCGGAGGCACATATAGTATCGGCCGCCAGAACGATGAGCCTTGTCAGGATCACGATTCACGAAGGGCGAAAACGTCAGGTCAGGCGGATGTTGGCCAGCTTGGGGTTTCCGGTGATAGCTTTGAAACGGGTAGCCTACGGGTGCCTAAGACTGGAGAACCTGCCGGAGGGAAAGTATCGCTTGCTCGAGCCGGTTCAGGTGGAAAAGCTGAAAGCGTTGGTTGGATTGTAGAAATGGGCAGGGTAGTGGTGATCGACGGGCCTGCCGGATCGGGCAAAAGCACCACCGCCATGGCTTTGGCCCGCAGGTTAGGTTATATTTATCTTGATACTGGGGCTATGTATCGTGCTATAACGCTTAAAATTATGAGAATCGGTGAAAGTATTTTATCAGATGCGGCCGGCCTCGCTGAATTGCTCGATAATACTGTCCTCGATTTGCGCCAAAACAATGATGGACTCAGCGTCGTTCTCGACGGCGAAGATGTCACGCAGCGGATTCGGACGGCCGATATCGATGCGAAAGTCTCCGAAGTTTCGGCTGTACCCGCCGTCAGGGAATTTATGCAAAAACAACAGCGGGCATTCGGCCGGAATCATAATCTGGTTGCCGAGGGACGGGATTTGGGCACCTATGTCTTCCCCGACGCCGACGTAAAGATTTTCATGGTGGCCGATCTTGACGTTCGAGCCGAGCGGCGCAGACTACAATTGAAAGCAGCCCCATCGGAAAAAGCCCGCCTTGCGAAAAACCTGCAAATGCGCGACGAAATCGATTCCGGCAGAACCCATTCGCCGCTCAAAAAGGCACCGGATGCCGTTGTGATCGACACGACGAATATGACGTTCGAACAACAGGTGGATGAAATCCTGAAAATATGCCTGGCCAAATTAAAATAAATTATTTCTACCGATTCTGCAGATTCATCATCAGGATTTATATGCGCCTCATTTGTGGACTCGAGCTGAAAGGTTCTCGAAACGTTCCCAGCGACGGAGGCCTGATAATCGCCTCGAATCATGTGGCGGCCGGCGATCCTCCGCTGCTTGGATCGGCTTGTCCTCGGGAAGTGCATTTTATGGCGAAAAAGGAGTTGTTCAAGCCGCCTTTGGGATTATTGATAAAAAGACTCAATGCTTTTCCCGTTGATAGGGAAGGGTTCGATCTCGACTCGATAAAGAATAGTCTTGAACTATTGAGGCTCGGGCACGTTCTGTTGATGTTTCCCGAGGGAACGAGATCTCGCGACGGCAGATTGGGCGAGCCCAAACCGGGGGTGGCGATGATCGCATTGAAAGCCGGGGTCCCGATAGTGCCGGTTTTCATAGCCAATACCAGACGCGCCTGGCTGAATCGTCTATCAGGGAAAAGGCTGCTCGTGCATTTCGGCGAACCGATGAATTTTCGCAACGATGACGACCGGCAGTCAAGGGATCGCTATCGCGAAATTGCCGCCGAGGTGATGCGCAAAATCGAATGCCTGAAAGAAGCCGCCGGCGAATCGGTATCGTTAGACGAACGCAAAATGGCTCCAATTAATTTACGTCCGTCCGATATAAAAAATTGATTGCCTGGCCGAGGTTTTCGGCTATATTTAAGCCTATGCGGTTTCGGCCGTAACCCTTTGGGGTAATTGTAATATTTAAGGAGGACTATTCCATAATGCCTGAAAAAGCAAGAAGTACGGCCAAGAAGGCCGCAGCGAAATCGAGAAAAAAAGGAGGTGAGACCAGAACAAAAGCCGACAAGAGCAGACGCGATAAGAGAGATCCAGCCGCTGCCGGGACTGTACTGGAATCGCTGATGGAAGAAGCTGAAGCCCCGGCCAAGAAAACACGCACGAAAACCCCCCGGACAAAAATCAAGAAAATCGAAACCAGCGAAATGTCGGTAATCGATATCGAAGAGCAGGAATATACCGATGACGAATATAATCAAATGCTCGCTCTCTACGAAAACACGATCCGGGATTTCAAGGAAGGCGAGATAGTAAAAGGCACCGTGCTCGGCGTAACCCGCGACGACGTGATCGTCGACGTCGGTTTCAAATCGGAAGGCATTATCCCGATCGCCGAATTCCCCGAACCGATAAATATCAAGGTCGGCGACCAAATCGAGGTTTATCTCGAGGCGGTGGAAAACGCCGACGGCCAGCTCGTGTTATCGAAACAAAAGGCCGATTTCCTGCGAGTCTGGGATCAGATAAAAGAAGCCCACGACTCGGGAGTGACGGTAACCGGCAAAGTCCTGCGAAGGATAAAGGGCGGCCTGGTCATCGACCTTTACGGTGTCGAATGTTTTTTGCCGGGATCGCAAGTGGCGCTCAGGCAGGTGCCTGATTTCGATGCCCTGATCAATGACTCGATAGACGTCAAAATTATAAAAATCAATAAATCGCGCCGGAATATAGTCGTTTCCCGCCGCGCTGTCCTCGAGGAAGAAAGAAATCGCATGCGCGATTCGTTGCTTAAAGAAATCGAACCGGGGCAGGTGCGCGAGGGTGTTGTCAAAAACGTGACGGATTTCGGAGTGTTTATCGACTTAGGCGGCGTCGACGGCCTGCTTCATATTACGGATATGTCTTGGGGGCGGATCGTTCATCCATCCGAGATCACCAAACTGGGCCAGAAAATCAAGGTCAAGATTCTCGACTTCGACAAAAGTACGGGCAGGATCTCACTCGGATTGAAACAACTTACGCCGTATCCTTGGGAAAATGTCGAGGAAAAATATCCGGTCAATTCCCGGGTCAAGGGCAAAGTCGTATCGATAACCGATTACGGCGCCTTCGTCGAGCTGGAAAGAGGCGTTGAAGGCCTAATCCATATCTCGGAGATGTCGTGGACGCAGCATATAAAGCATCCTTCGAAAATCCTCTCGACCGGCGATACGGTCGAGGCCGTAGTCTTAAGCGTTGACAAAGAAAACGAAAAAATTTCGCTCGGCTTGAAACAGCTTGAGCCTGATCCCTGGCTCACTCTCGACCGAAAATATCCGATCGGAATGGTTGTCAGAGGCAAGGTAAGAAATCTCACCACTTTCGGGGCCTTCGTCGAAATCGAAGATGGAATCGACGGCCTGGTGCATATCTCAGATATGTCCTGGACCAAGAGAATACAACATCCGTCCGAAATCATGAAGAAAAACGATGAAATCGAAGTCAAGATATTGAGTATAGACAAGGAAAACAGGCGGATTTCGCTTGGCCATAAGCAGGTGAAAGAAGATCCTTGGCCGGGTTTGGAATACAAATACGCGCCTAACACGGAAACCCTCGGCACGATTACCAGGATTCTGGACAGAGGTGTGATTGTCGATCTCGACGGAGAGGTTGAGGGTTTCGTGCCCACCAACAAGCTGGGGAAACCGGATATCAGCAAGCCGGCGGAGGCATTTTCGGTCGGCGACCAGATTCCTTTGCAGGTAATAGAATTCGACTCGAAAAATCGCCGGATCATTCTTTCTGTTGACGCCTATTACGCCTCGCGCGAAAAAAACGAGCTCGAGGAGTTTCTGGCCAAACATCCTACCCGAACGATCAAATTCAGTGATGCCATTGGCGAGGAATCTCTCGAATCTCGAATCGCCGTTGAAGCCGGTCCGGTTGAACCTGAAGCCGCGGCGGGTGAGCCATCGACGTCGGAAGGCGAAAATAGCAAGAACTGAGCTGATAATAACGCAGCATTTGAGGGGCGTTCGGGATTTGCCGAGCGCCCCTGCCGTTTCCCCGATCGAAACTGCAATGTTGACAGGGACACCCGCCGGAGCATAAAATATACAAATGATATATCGCTCTGAATTCGATTGCCGCCTTCGCTAGCCAAAGAGGTTCGCTTGCCGCTGTATTTTCGTTTGCTCGGATTCCTGAAACCGCACCTGAAATATTTCATCCCGGCGGTGTTTTCGATGAGCCTGCTGGCGTTTACCAGCGGGATTTCTCTAACGACGATCGTACCCGTGACGCAAATCATTTTCGAGGCCAACGTCTCGGTCCCGTCGCATGCGGAGCCATATACGATAAAGGACCTGCTGCGATTCGACCGCCGCGCCGTCATCCAATTGATTGGAGGCAACTCGATAGAGGAACGCCTGTTCAGAGTGTGCGTATTCATTTTCTTGATATTTCTGATCAAGAACTTTTTTTGGTATATCCAAAACTATTTCGTGATAAAAGTTGAACAGGGGGTCATTCGGGACTTAAGAAACGTAATTTATGAAAAGTATCACTCCTTGCCCCTGACGTTTTTTCACGAAAAAAGGGCGGGCGAACTCATTTCGCGGGTGACTAACGATGTTACCCTGGTAAGAGG
>CAZHVC010000115.1:0-6060 GCA_964535765.1 uncultured Ignavibacteria bacterium
ACGTTGTAATTCGGAAAATTCTGCAGCCACTGCCGGGTGAAAGGGACCCACGAGGTATCCCCGTTCGAACCCAGATCGTCGCTGCGTTCGGTGATCGTCAATGTCCCGGGGCCGTCGTTGACGCCATAAATAGCGCTCGAATCCTCCAGCATCTCCAGGCCGGTCATTACCTGACTGCCATGCGAAGTATGCGTATATAGAATCCGAATGCTATCCTGAATTGCATCTATGACCGAAAGCGGTATATCGTGGAAAAGAGGCACTATCGTATGGTCGGCGATAATAGCCTCGGGCGTGGCGGTGGTATCGCTGTCGGCGGGAGGAACCAGAGCACAATAGGCCAACGATGCGGTTGCCTTGAAATAAGCCACCAGCCGTGTCACATCCGACCCTCGCAAAAGGCAATTGCCGCTGACATCGGCGGCGGCGTGAAGCCATCCGGTTCCCTCGATCGAATCGTGATAACACGAATCGGGCGGTGGATCACCAAGCCCTTTGAAGTAACGAACGATATAGGTTACATCGCCGGCGCTTACCGTGCCGTCGCCGTTTATATCCCCAGGAGTATAATGGCACGGCACGGGGTCAAGAAGTCTGAAATCGTTTCTTGGGACTTCCTCGGAATTCCACTTTTCGGCGCTGTTAATTGCCTGAATAGCGGATGTCGTCCCGGCGCCAGCCAAACACAAGACGCTCAGCAAGAGAATTTTGCTTCTATACATACAACCTCCAATGCCGCGAATTATCGGGAATACCCTCTTTATTAACATACCGATCACGATAAAATCCTCATCGCCAAGATAACCCATTTTTGACAAAAGACAAGCCCGATCCCGTCTTGGAGCGCTCTGTCGATAGCTTGTGAAACTTGCCACTTGACTATGGGCGGAGAATTCATAATCTTGCATTTCGGCAGATGAGGTTTATTTCGGGAGGAAAAATGACGATCGGCAATAGGCTGGCAAAACCTTTCAATTTCGGTCCGAGACGGGCCGTTTATATCGATGTATCCGACCACCCTGATTATCCGGCGAAAACGGCTGATAAAACCATTGATGCACTCAACAGATACGACCTATGGTATCGCACCCTGTGTGCGATGTTGTTTAATTTCGCCTCCAGCGGGCATCCCGGCGGCAGTACCTCTTCCGGCCACATAGTAGCCTCGGCTATCATCGAAACGATGGATTACAATTTCAGCGATCCCGATCAGCCGGAAAACGATCTGATCAGCTATGCCGCCGGACATAAGGCGCTAGGCCTTTATGCGATGTGGGCCAGCCGCAACGAAATGGTGCGGGCCGCCCGCCCGGAGCTTCTGCCGGATGAGAAAAAACAGCTGCGGCTTGAGGACATGCTCGGATTCCGCCGCAACCCTACCCAAAATACACCATTGTTCAAAAAATTCAAGGCTCGTGCCCTCGATGGTCACCCGACGCCGCTGACGCCGTTTCTCCGGCTGTCGACGGGGCCTTCGGGGGTCGGCGTGCCGTCGTCGATCGGTCTGGCGATGGGAGCCATCGACCGTTTCGGCGAAAACGCACCGAAGGTGCATATTATCGAGGGTGAGGGTGGTTTGACACCGGGCAGAACCTCGGAGGCTCTGGCCGCGGCTGCCTCGGCCAATCTCAAGAATATAATTCTCCACGTCGATTGGAATCAGGCCTCCATCGATTCCGATCATGTCTGCCGCGAGGAGGATAAATGGGGTGACTATGTGCAATGGTGCCCCCGCGAGTATTTTTATCTGCACGATTGGAACGTGATCTGGGTCCCCGACGGTTTCGATTTCGATATGGTCGTCAGGGCTCAGGCGATCGCCAAGACGGGATTGAATAATCAGCCGACCGCCATCGTCTATCGCACCTTGAAAGGATGGCGCTATGGCATCCAGGGGAGAAAATCGCACGGCGCCGGCCACAAACCGTTTTCACCGGAATATTATCAGGCGCTGGCGGAATTCGAGAAATTCTACGATGTCGAGTTTCCCCGCCTCGGTCAGGATCAATCACCGATCGCCACCGAACAGAATTACTACGATTGCATGATGGTCCTGCGGAAAGTTGCCGAATCGGATAAAGCGATGTCCGGCTATGTAGCGGATAAAATCGCCGCCAGCAAGGAAAGATTGTTTTCGCTCCAGCGAAAACCCCGTCCGGACGCCCCGATACTCGAAAAGCTTTACAACGATCCCGAAATTCGTCCACAGGAAATACCCGCCGAACTGATCCTGGAACCGGGAAAGAAAACCACTCTGCGGGGCGAACTGGGCAGAACGCTCAATTACCTGAATAAAAAAACCGGCGGGGCGTTCGTCGGCGCCGCCGCCGATCTGCTCGGCTCGACTTCGGTGGATAAATTGAATGACGGCTTCCCCCAGGGGTTTTACAATTTCGTCACCAACAACGAATCGCGGCTGATCGCCATCGGCGGCATCTGCGAGGATGCGATCGGCGCCTTTATGAGCGGACTTTCCTCCTTTGGTTTCAATATCGGCGTAGGGGCATCATACGCGGCGTTTATCGTCCCCCTGGAACATATAGCGGCAAGGGTCCATTGTATAAGCCAGCAAGCACGTTATGAATACTGCGGCGAAGCCCCGAAAACTTTTATTATAATCTGCGGCCACGCCGGCCTCAAAACCGGCGAGGACGGCCCCACTCACGCCGATCCGCAGGCGCTGCAGTTGTTTCAGGAGAATTTCCCCCGCGGAAAAGCCATCACCCTCGTCCCTTGGGATCCGCGGGAACTGTGGCCTTTGGTTGTTGAGGGCCTCAAAAAAAGACCGGCGGTTCTGGCGCCGTTCGTCACCCGACCGGAGGAAACGGTAATCGACCGCGCCAAACTCAATCTGCCACCGGCCACGGCCGCAATCGAGGGCGTCTATCGCTTGCGCACCGCCGATCCCGACAAGAAACCCTACCACGGCACGATAATTCTGCAGGGAAGCGAAGTCACCATCGATTTCGTCAACTACGTCCTGCCCCGCCTTGACGAGGGCGGTTTTCGAATGAATATATGCTATATCGCCAGCACCGAGCTGTTCGATCTTCTGCCCGAATCGCGCCGCAAACAAATCCTGCCGCCGCAACTGATGAACGAAGCCATGGGAATTTCGGGATTCACTCTTCCCACCATGTATCGCTGGATCACCTCCGAGCTGGGACGCGAACACACCCTCTCAGCTTTTGCCAGAGGAATTTACCCGGGCAGCGGCAAAGCCGAGAAAGTGCTCGAGGAAATGGGATTGAACGGCCCGGCTCAATGGGAGATGGTGCAGAAATATATCAAGGCAAGAGATTAAACGGCCGCCGGGATGATCCTCCGTTCAGGTCTTGCGGAAAAGCGAGGCGACTCCCCCGCCGCCGACGATTACCGCTGGAGGCAGACACAACCCGAAGACGCAGACTATCGCCGATCCCGATAGCGGCCTCTTGAGGCACCTTGCTTTCCAATCCGCGGGTGTAGGTGAAAACGGCGCCTCCGATAAGAGCGAACGTCAGCGACATGACATAGGCGACAACCCCGTTCAATTCTAACCCCATCACAGATCGATATAGGCGCTCATTTCAGAGCCTCAGCCAGCGCATTCAGAATACGATACTGACGCAACCGGTGGTGCTGGTGAGTTGCCTTCGGCGGGCTGTCGTAGTCATCTGGAGTCGCATACCCTCTTCGTTCGAGACACGCATAAAGAAATCACAGAACAAGCAGTTGCGGGGCTTGCCGTTGGGGCGACACAGCGGCGAATCGTTATGGAGATTCCCGACAATGCTCCAGCAAACCCGCCCGCCGTTTTTCCCGCCGTTGACACCGTCGGCGGCGACATCATAGGTTGCCGGGCAGAGTCCTTGCTCCATGGCATAAAGGCCGCCCGGATTGCGGCCGCATTTCTTGTATTCCCAGCAGTTTAATTTAGGCATGAACCACTTTCACCTTTTAGGCGCCGGTATGGTCGATCAATTATATATCTAAAAACACCATACCCATAATCGGCAACAATTACGAGGATTGGCCGTTTTGGGGCGAAATTCATCAAGGTTGAAGAAACTCCAGTGTCACAATGAAACATCCGGCGGTTTTGGCATGTCGCCGGTGTTCGCTGGATTACCGACAGTCTCGACTAAAACGTGAAGCCCCAGCGTCCCCTGCCGCGGATTGCCGGTTGACATTAATTCAATCGACCTTATATTGAAAACGGCAATGGCCTATATCGTTTAAGGAAGATTCTATTGTTCCGTCAAATCATTAAAGCGGCCCTGATATTTTGGGGATTGAGCCTCGGGGCGGTGGCGCAAAATTTGCCCGAGCGCTACCATACGTATCAGGAAGTTCTGGATACGCTTGCCCTTATACGGGATTCTTTCCCATCGGTGCTCCACCTTGATACGATGGGCTATTCGACCCGCGACAGTGTCCCCATGCTCCGCCTCAAAATTTCCGACAACGCCGCTATCGATGAGGACGAGCCGGCGGTCTTTTTCTGCATCGGTGTCCATGCCGATGAGGTACTCGGTGTCGAAGTGACCCTGTTTTTTGTCCACGATATCTTGCGGCGATTCGCTTTGGGCGATACTCAGGCCACCCGATTCATCAACGAGCTGGAGATATTTGTCGTACCTTTTATCAATCCCGAGGGACATATCGTCGTGGAAAACGGGCTGACAAGCTGGCGTAAGAACAAGTGCGATAACGATTCCGACGGTGTGTTCGACAGCCATGACGGCGTCGATAACAACCGCAATTATGACTTCGGCTGGCAGCACGACACATCTCCATCGGCCACTGTTCCCGACAGCCCAATGTATAAAGGAACGGCACCTTTCACCCAATCCGAAAATCGGGCGATGGCCGATTTCGCCTGGAAATATCGGCCGATCGTGGCGCTCGATTATCATTCGCCGACCTATGGTCGCGGTGAAGTGGCCTATTATCCATGGTATTACGACACCACGTTGGGTGGACATGGGAATGCTCCCGATGCGGCGTTCATGGGCAGCCTCTGTCGATCTTATGCCTCGCGGATATTGTGCGATATCGGGGCATCGCCATACCCGGCGGCCATAGGTTTTGTCCGCATGGGCGATTTCCGAACCTATTTTTACGCCAATTTCGGAACGGCCGCTTTCACCGTGGAAATTTCCGATACTACGATTCAGACACCGGCGACTCTTATCGACCTGATCGTCAGGCGGCACTTAAACGGCAGCTACTATTTGCTCTCCCGCTCCTTAGGGGCGGGGATAACCGGAATTATCAGGGATTCCATAACCTTAGAGCCGCTGGAGGCCGAGGTCCAGGTGTTGGAACGGACAAACCCGGATATCAATCCTCGGCTTTCCCGACCCGATTTCGGGCGCTATCACAGGCTGCTCGGTTCCGGCACCTATACGCTGCGCTTCATTAAAGAAGGGTACTACATAAAACAGGTCAACGATGTTGCCGTCGGCGGGAATTCGCCGACAATCGTCGATATTCACCTTTCGCCGATTTATCCGCGGCCGCCGGCGCCAATGTTGGTCTTTCCGGACAATTACGACACTTTAGGCCCGGGACCGATCGATTTCGTGTGGTTGGGCTCGCACTACGCAACCATCTATCTGTTCGAGCTGGCCGCCGATTCCGCGTTCAATTCCCTGCTCATTTACGATTCCAGTTTGACGACAGCCGGCTACTCCCTCGATATACCATTTCCCGATGGCGACTATTACTGGCGGGTCAAGGGAGGCAATCCCAACGGCTGGGGACCATACTCGGCAAGAGCGAGGTTCGTCGTCCTGACCGGTTCGGTGTCTGCAGACGAAGGAACCGTTCCGAAATCTTTCGCTCTGCATCAGAATTATCCGAACCCATTCAACACCTCTACGATAATCGGATTCGACCTGCCGAAAAGCTCGCCGGTCAGACTGGAAATATTCGATCCGACGGGAGCGCTGGTGAGCCGGAGATATCTGGGGCTGTTCGGTCCGGGGCGGCATACGATTCGGTGGCAGGCCGACGATTCCCCGAATACCGAGCCGGCTTCCGGAATCTACATCATCCGTTTGCAGACGCCCGAAT
>CAZHVC010000116.1:0-6041 GCA_964535765.1 uncultured Ignavibacteria bacterium
TTTTGAATCTTTCACAGCCGTAACAGACGGTAATGTCATCCTGAACGCTGGAAACATCGGCGTCGGGGTTCCGAAAAACGTTGATCAGACAGAACCTGTCTTGATATTCGGGGTATAGGCAATAATTCTCGGGCTGCATGGCCAACCCTCCCTATAGAGGAAATACCAACAACGACGGTCACTGTCAACATTTTAATTGACATAAAGCCGTTGGCGGCGATTTATTCGGTTCATGGATGTCATTTGCCGTTCCGCCATAAAACTTGCTCTTCGCGAAGACCTCGGCGACGGCGATATCACTTCAAAGTTGATCGTGCCGGGCAAGCTTACGGGGTCAGCCTATGTCGTTGCAAAATCGGCGGGGATTCTATCCGGCTCCCAGGCATTCCGATATGTCTATCGCCTCATAGACCGAAAAGTCTCGGTCAGGTTCTATGTTCGTGACGGCAAGCCGGTGGCCGAATTGATGAAAATAGCCCGTATCTCCGGGCCGGCAAGGTCGCTTTTGGCAGGCGAAAGGTTGGCTCTGAATCTATTATGCCGACTTTCGGGTATCGCCACTTTAACTTCCCAATATGTCAACCGGATCAAGCGGACCCGGGCTGTGATATTGGATACCAGAAAGACAACGCCCGCTCTTCGTTGGCTGGAAAAAAAGGCGGTTGTCGATGGCGGCGGCAAGAATCATCGTTTCGGGCTCTACGATATGATTCTCATCAAGGACAATCATATTGCGGCAGCCGGAGGAATAGGCCAGGCGCTCGCCAAGACCCGAAGCGCGCGGCGGAAGGTTGAAATCGAGGTCGGCAACCTCGCCGAGTTGGCCGAAGCTTTGCGATATGAGCCTGATATCATCATGCTGGACAACTTTTCATTGGCGATGATCCGTAAGGCGGTGAAACAAATCCGTCGGCAAAGCAAAAAGATAAAGATCGAAGTTTCCGGCGGGGTGACTCTCGATTCAGTCGCCGCAATAGCCGACTGTGGAGTCGATTATATTTCGGTGGGTGCCTTGACCCATTCGGCGCCCATCGTCGATTTTTCATTGGAGTACGATGACCGGCTTTCCCGAGGCTAACGGTATTCCGGGGGTGCAGGCGCAGATTCTCGCCTATTTGAAGGCGCATAAAGGTAAACCGGTTTCCGCCCGTGAGATCAAGGAATCGCTGAATATATCACTGCACCGGGTTTACGATTCGATAGCGTATTTGCGAAGCTGCGGATATGAACTCAAGGCCGACGCCGGCGGCTATGAACTCGGTGAAAATCCCGACACGATTCTGGCGGTGGAGGTGGCCGCCGGTCTTGACTGCCGGATTCTCGGCTGCCGGATATTTTCCTACCAATCGCTGGTTTCGACCAACGAAACCGCCCACGGATTCGCCCAGGCAGGGTTTCCCGAAGGCACCCTTATTATAGCCGATATGCAAACCAGAGGGCGCGGCCGGCTGGGCAGAACCTGGCATTCACCTGCCGGCCGCGGCCTGTATTTCTCGATCATACTCAGGCCGAAACTTCCTCCTATCCAGACACCGGGGATCTCTCTGATCGCCGGATTGGCCGTGATCAGGGCAATCAACAATCTCACAGGAGTGGCGCTGAAACTCAAATGGCCGAACGATGTATTGTTCAACTCCCGCAAACTGGCCGGGATTCTGGTCGAATTGGAGGCCGAACTCGATCGGGTCGAATACGCGATCGTCGGCATAGGGGTGAATGTTTACGGCAAAACCGATGAATTTCCCCGCAGCCTTGCCGGAAAGGCGGCCTCGGTGGAAATGATTTATCGGCGGCCGATTCCCCGGGCGAGAGTACTTCAGGAAATCCTGCGGGAATTCGAAAAACTCTATGTCAATTACTGCCGACATGGGCTGAAATTCACCGGACCCGAACTGGTGGCCAGTTCGGCGGTGATCGGCAAAAACGTCACCCTGCAATTCGGCAAGAAAAGAATAATCGGCAAGGCAATAGGTTTCGATGATAACGGCGGCTTGATCATAAAATCGAAACACGGCACCAGGTCCTACGCCGCCGGAGAGGTAACCTCGCGATCTTTGTAAAAAAATCCCCGGAAAATAAAGATTCGCGGGGCCTCGGTCAACCCGTTTTCAGACTTCTAACGATTATGATTATTCCGATGACTATAATGACTATCGGCCAGAGAAAAGCGGCTTTCAAGGTCATCAAATAGAGCGCGGCCGAAACCAGCGTCAGCGTTATGATGCCCGATCTGAGAGTCTTTTTCCCGGCGGCGTTTTCAGCCGGGGTGAACAGAAAAATCACCCAGAGCGAAACGGCCACACCGAGTATGAAGGTCGGCCAGAGATATTTCATGAATTTCCAGCCGATAAAATTCAACAGCAGAAAAAGCGCTCCAAGAACGATCAGGTACGTCCCGGGAAACAATAATCCTTCACCGCTTACCTGACGCCCTTTGCCCGAAAAATAGCCGGCATAAAACAACAGTCCGCCCAGCAGAAGAAAAATCGGCCAGAAACGCTCGGTCAATGGAGGTTCCACGAATTCCCCGATGAGCAGGATCAGCCCCAGTAATGTCAACGAGGCGCCTGTTATTATCCTGCCCCGGGATAGATCTTTGCCGTTTTGCATGGTATTGACTATAACATTTTTCAAACCGAAATTCCATTACAATTCGTCGAGATTGGGTCGGGATTCGAGACAGGAGATCGCCATCATGGCTATCGGAACGGCCACTGTCATGTCAACTTAACGCAGGGCGGCCGGCTGCCGATCGCCATATTCAAGACGGTCCGACCGTATTCTCTTTCGCCATTCGGATTATTGACAATGCCGCAGCCGGGATATTAAATTGAGTCAATGAAATTGAGGGTCATCATAATAATCTGCTTGCTGGCGGCGGCCTGCGATAACCGGCGCACCCTGAACTCGAGCGCGCCCGCCGCATTTTTCGAGGTAGAAGCGACGGTGATAAAGGACGACAACACCAATGGCAGCCTGTTCGAAGCCGATTTTGACAGAAACGGCGTTCCTTATGACAGCGCCACCATATTGTTTGCAGGGCAGCAGATCCAATCGACGGGATCGGGCCGCTACCGTGCCTATTCTCCGTCTTTTACAATACCCGATGGCAATTCGACTATCGTTTTCGCCTCGTCGCGCGACCGATACAGCAGTTCTACGACGATCGAGATGCCCGGCCGTTTTTCGATAACCTCGATAACGCCTCGCAACAACCCATCCGGGATGGCGGTTCTGGTTCAATGGTCACGTCCCACCGCCAGAGAAACAACCCGATTTTTCGTCAGCGTTTTAGGGAAAAACTACCGGATAACGGGAGTAAGACCGGTCTCGTTCTACGCCGGCAGTAATTCGAGCTTCATCATACCGGAAAGTGCATTTCAGGACCAATTGGGATCTTTCAGATTCGATATATACTACGTTTACGTGGGAGCCTTTACGCGCGGCTTTCTGCCGGCTGAAAATATGTGGATACCCGTGCCGGATTCACTTCCCGTAAGCTTGTTGAGCAACCCCCGCGGCAGCCTCGGTTTCGGGCGAATCTGCCCCCGCGATTCGATATTCGTTTCATATTGACACGATGAGTCAGCCTCCCCGCTCAGGAAAAGAGCTGTTCGATTACCTGAAAAAGCTGGTAACCGAATCGGCCAACCCGAGCAGTATCGATCTCGACAGGCTTGACGCGATCGAAATTCTTGAATTGATAAACACCGAGGATGCAAAAGTAGCGCTGATCGTGCGCGGGGAAATCCCCAAGATCGCCACGGCTGTCGAAATGGTGCGGCATTCTTTGGCGCAGGGCGGCCGGCTTATTTATATGGGGGCCGGAACATCGGGTCGCCTTGGAGTCCTCGATGCCGCCGAATGCCCGCCGACATTCGGAACCCCGCCCGATATGATTATCGGTTTGATCGCCGGAGGGCCGTCATCATTGATCCGTTCCGCCGAAGGAGTTGAAGACGAATCGAATGCCGGCGTCGAGGATATCGAGGCGGTTGGGGTCTCCGAAAAGGATACGGTAATCGGCCTGACCGCCTCACAAAGAACCCCGTATGTCATCGGCGGTCTTGACAGAGCGCTTTCGAAAAACGCCAAGACCGTGCTTATTTGCTGCAATCCGTTGCTTGAAAAATATCCTTATCATCTGATCATCAATCCGGTGGTCGGGCCGGAGGTGTTGACCGGATCGACTCGAATGAAGGCGGCGCTGGCCGAGAAAATGATTTTGACCATGATTTCGACGACGGCGATGGTACGGCTTGGCAAAGTTTATCGGAACATGATGGTTGATTTGCAGGCCACGTCACAGAAATTGATCGAAAGATCCAAACGCGTTATCACCAACGCCCTCGCCTGCGATTACGAAACCGCCGCACACCTGTTGCTCAAAGCCGAAGGGAGTGTCAAAGCGGCGATCGTAATGGGCAGCTTGAACTGCGACTTGCCGACGGCGAAAACAAGATTGAAGCTGGCGGGGGGATTCGTTCACCGGGCGATCGATCCTGATTTCCGATAATCCTGGTTTTTCTTCGCAAGTCGATACGGCCGGTTTTCAGCCGATTCTGACCGAGCATAACATCATTGCAAAAGCCCAGTTACAGCTTCTGATAACATGGTGATCGCCGTCTTCGCCGCCTGAAGAACCATCTTTTTCTGCCGATAATGCAAAATAGGCCTGATCGCCGATCGCCTACAGAAGAGACGGCAGGATAAGATTATGACCGCATCGCAGGATCTTAAATACCTTGAAAATGAAATCGAAGACCTGAAAAGGCAGCACCCCAAAGCAGCTTTAGAGTTTCTCAATCTTTTTATCAAAGCCGTCAAAGCCAAACTGGTTTATCCGGTCAATTCGCAATTGCCGACGCAATTCAGAGAGGAGTTTTGCAAGCGGGGCAAGCAACTGATCGAAGAGGCGGACGGCCTCGGCTTCAAAATCACCTCCTCCACGCTCAGCTATGAAGATAACGTGATTTATGAAAATTTGAACCGTTCGGAAAATTTCGCCCATGTATTTTTCAGAGACGGGTTGACGGGGCTGAGATTCTTGCCGGGAATCGAGCTGGAGGAACTCGGCCGGTTCGTCGATTTACTGGCCAAGATGATGAGAACGACATACGTCGATAACGACCTGGCCACCCTTCTCTGGGAGGAGAATTTCAATCATATAGAATACGATTTGATAGACGACGGCCTGGAGATCGAGACTTTCGAATATTCGACCGACCGATTCAAACCCAGCGTGCTGCTCGGCTCGAAAGATATCGAGGAATATTTCTTGAATGAGGACAGCATAGCTCTTCCGGAGCCGGCCGAAGATTCCGGCCATGGTACGAAAACGACGACCTTCAGGGGACCGGCTTATACCCGCATGACGCAGAAGGCGCATCAGATGTTGAGTCGGATATCGGAATTTTCGGCCGAGGAAAAACAGGAATTGACGGAGCTGCTGGCAGCGGACGCCGGCACCAATCATACCGAATATCTGCTGATGATGATTTTCGAAATAATGGGCATGGAAAAGGATTTGGCCGGCTACACCGAAGTGCTTGGATTTGTCGGAAAAGTTCTTGATGGATTCATCGCCAGCGGAAATTTGTCCGGCGCCACGGCCTTGCTCGAACGGCTGCAGGAGATGTCCGGCGTTCTCAAGTCACTGAAAAATCCGCGGGCGGAAAAGATCGAAGCCTTCTTGTTCGAATGCGCCTCGAAAGAAAAGATCGGGCTTCTGACAAAAGCTTTGAACATGCAGAAAGAAATAGATCTGGGCAATTTGCAGCTTTACATGAGCAAACTTCCCTGGGCCGCCATTGATCCGCTTATCACCGCTCTGGGCGAACTCGAGGAATACCGAGCCCGTCAAGTGATTTGCCGGGTGCTTGTCGATCTTGCCCGCGACCACGTGTAACTGCTGGCCAGAGGTCTCGACGACGAAAAATGGTATGTCGTGCGCAATGTCGTCTGGATTATGGGGGAAATCGGTGATCCGAAGATAATCAATTACTTGAAACGGACAATCCGCCATCCGGACTATCGGGTAC
>CAZHVC010000117.1:0-5962 GCA_964535765.1 uncultured Ignavibacteria bacterium
CCATATAACTCAGCGAAAACAAAAACGCCACCGTGGCCACTTTCCTGGCGGTCATATAAACCGACAGAAGACCTACCATCACATAATACCCAAGGAACAACTCGCTGCCGGCGCCGCCATCGAGCATGATTGCCAATGTCAGAAAAATCGTATCGAAACCGAACAGCGAAAAAAGAATTCCCTCGCTTTTCAGGACAGTCTTGCCGTTGAGCATGAGCATGATCAGATTGACGATGATGTAGCCGGAAAATAGTAGGGAAAATTCCTGGAGATTTCCGTGGCGGTGCCATTCCGCATAAACATATACCGCCGCCAGGGACACGAACACGCCCTTGGCGGCCCAATAGATTTTCTCTATCTTGCCACCGAATTTCATCTTATGCCAATACGCTCTGCTATTTATATCGACAAACGGCAGCTGAATTTAAGCCGCCTTTCCCAAAAATGACCCGGAGATACGACGTTTTAGCGGACATGTCGGCGGACCCGTAATTTGCCTGCCGCTATTGACATAACCGGCAAAAGAAGTTATAATTTTTCATGGAGCGGGGATATGGAAAATAGATCGGCTGGTTCCGCCGCCCGCCAAACAGAGTTTAAGCCGCTTATAATTTTGCTGCTTGTTCCGATTCTGTTGACCTGCTTAAGATATTACGGGTGGCACGATTATTATACTCACCTGACGGGCGACTCGGAATCGGCCGCCCCGCAATACTATTTTTTCCTGGCTTCGTTCCTGCTGTTGGCTGTTGTCCCAACTATCATCTGGCGGTTCGGTTTCCGCTTTTCGTTGAAAGAAATGGGGCTCGGCCTGGGCGACTTATCTTATGGGACTAAGATTGCCGCCGCGGGTGTGCCTCTGATGATCGTCCTGTCGTATTTTTCGGCAGGCGACGCCGAATTCGCCGCCGAATATCCTCTATACCGCGGACTTGCAAACAATCGGGCCGACATCATTACTTACTTCGTTCTCTATGGCCTATACTATATCGGCTGGGAGGCGTTCTTCAGGGGGTTCATGCTGTTCGGTTTAAGAAGCCGTTTCGGCGATGCGGCGGCCGTATTGATTCAGACTATCCCATCCTGTCTTATGCATATAGGCAAGCCCAGGGCGGAGATATTCGCCTCGATCGTCGCCGGCATCGCTTTCGGCGCTATCGTACTGCGTGGCCGCTCGATCTGGCCTATTCTTCTATGTCACTGGTGTTTGGGAGTGTCGCTTGATATATTCATCGTCGGAGGAGGACCGCAATGAAGAGCCGCTTTTTCGAAACCGCTTCTCCGGTGGATGTATTGATAATCGTCTATTCGTTGTTCATGATAATCCTGATAAGTGCTTTCGGCGGCCACTTGAACGATCGCCAGACCATATATTCCGCCTATGCCGCCTGTATCGCTACGGCGGTTCTTTCGGTTTTCATAAGATCAGCCCGGCATTCCCGGATTATCGAATATTTTTCACTGATATATCCTTTGGCCTTATTGATAATTTTTTACGAAATTTCCGGCTATCATATTCATCTGTTTTTTGCCGGATTTTACGATCGGATTCTGGTCGGATTCGAAAACCTGATTTTTCCGGTTCACCCGACCGTCTGGTTTCAGCGCTGGAACCACCCGCTGATCACCGAATGGATGATGTTCGGATATTCGTTTTATTTGTTGCTTCTGCCGATAACCGTGAGTTGGTTGTTTTTCCGGAAAAAGAAGGCTCAATCGCACCATATGCTGTTGAGTCTGATAATCGCTTTTTTCATCTGCTACATCGGCTTTTTCCTTTTTCCGATCGAAGGCCCGCGTTATTTTCTGCGCGACCTTTATACGGTCGAATTCACCGGCTACTTTTTCAAATCGATCACCGATCTGATCGAGGGCGAGGCGATGCTTCACGGCGGCTGTTTCCCCTCGGCGCACTGCGCAGCCGCCACGGTCATGCTGCTTTTGTCTTTCCGATACGATAAGTTGCTATTCGTTTGGACGGCACCGATAATCATCACCCTCTTTACGGCGACCGTTTATGGAAGGTATCACTATCCGTCGGATTTCGCCGCCGGCTTCATCGTCGGCTTGGCGGCGGTCCGGCTGGCGACGGCGCTGCAGAATTATTGGGACAGGAAAATCAAAAGAAACGGCGGAAAAGACCTCTTAGGACAAAGCCATATCGGTGTTCCCAAGCCGGAGGCCGATACCCTGGCCAGGCGACCTTAGGCGATAAAACTTGCGAAAAATCATCATAATTTATCGATCAGCGTCAGATAGGCCTTGATATCATAGCCGGCCATCCGGGCCGAATCTATGAGTAAGGCGGCGTCATCCAACAATCGGTGTAACTCTATTATCGAGGGGCTCCCACCCGAATGGATGCGCACGACCTCCAACAGAAATATCAGGCACAGCAGCGATTCGAGACGTTCCTTGTTAAGCCATAATCTTCCGTCGTACTCGTTGACCAGAAGATACTCCTGCACCCGCCTATCGGCAAGCAAGCCGCTTATCAAGGTTTTTCCGCCCAAACGTTTGCGACCGATCATACCGGAATGATCGATTAAAAGCCGCAGCAATTCCCCATGGCTTTTGCTTTCATATTCTCCGATCCCCTGTTCCACAAGCGAACTCGTCAGTATAGCCGCCAGTCTCCACTCATCCATCAAGGACAAATCAGCGGATCGAGACTCCGTATCGTCTTTTGGCCTGGTCAGCCTGTCGATCGCCTTTATGGCAAAGAAAGCCAATCCGAGCGGCAGCAAAGGTACATTCAGTCTTTCGAGATGCTCCAGCAACGGATTGATTTCCGCAGGGCGATCGGCATTCCCCGAGGAGGTCACCAATTTATGATAAACGGCGAATTCGCCCCAGGCCGATTCGCCTGCTTGAATATCCGCCTCGGCGATCCCCGCAAGACTTGCGCCGGCCCGGCAAAAAGCGATAAAATCGTCGCGGCAGCGGTTTATTGCGGCCTGCCCGCCTTTGCCGAGGGATTCGATGTTCTCCTTTTTCAGCAATTCGGAGAACGGTTGCAAAACCACCTGATAACGGAGCTCATGCAAGGCAGCCGCCATATCCGGAACGCCGGCGCCGCCGAGTCGATCGCAAAGCCGCCTGACCGAGCCATCGACATCGCGGATTTCCCGCAAATCGAGAAAAGCGCTATACTGATATCCCCGCAAAACGGCGAACAACCCTTTCTCGGCGATCTCCATATTATCCCGGATATATTCAAGGCCCGATTCGTAGTCCTTGAGAATGGTGAAATAACCGGGTTCGGCCCTGATATCAAGGGCTTCGGCAAGGGTTTTGCGAATTAGAATCTTGTTGTCGGCATCACCCTTGTTGACAGCGGTGGACAATTTGATCGTGCCGCGGGTCGAATTATAGGAATTATTATAGATTATTATCGCTTTTTCCCCACCCATCATGTTCGAATAGGCGAAAACGTTTTCGTCGACCCACCCCTCGGGGGTGACAAAATCGTAAAATGCGAAATTCTCGGCCCCGCTGAACAACTTTCTGCGGCGCATGAGCGGAAAAATCTTTTGCTCATGCAATTGCACCATTTGCCAGTTGATCGGTTCGTCCCAGTAGGCGCGGCCGTATTCCATCCCGTATTTTTCCCGAAATCCCTCGATCTGGCCATGGCCGAACATCGGCAACCCCGGCATGGTCACCATCATCATCGCAATACCATAGTATTTATCCCCATCGCCGAACTGGGCGATCGCCGTTTCCTCGTCGGGATTGTTCATGAAATTCACGAACCGCTTCAAAACCTCCGGACTGAATTCGAGCACGTTCTTCACCGTTTGCCGGTATTTGCTGTTTTCCTCCATCTTGAGCATGTTCATGAAAGCACTGTTGTAAACGCGATGCATCCCGAGCGTGCGCACGAAATACCCCTCCATGAGCCAAAACGCCTCGGCCAACAGCAAAGTATCGGGCGCCTCCGCAGTGACTCTGTCGACGACTTCGCGCCAGAATTCCTTCGGCATAGCCGCCTCGAACTGTTCCCGCGTCAGGCCATGTTCCGCCCGCGATGGAATTGCTCCTCCCTCGCCGGGCCGGGGAAACCACAACCGCTGATAATGGCGTTTGGCCAACGTCATCGCCGCATCGAATCGAACTATGGGAAATTTTCTGGCGACATGGATAATGGTATTGATGACCGCTTCTCGCACCTCCGGATTAAGAAAATTAAGCTGAGCGGTATCGTTCCAGGGCATACTGGTGCCGTCGTTGCCATGATAAATATACCTGATTTCGCCGGTCATTTTATCGGTGCGCTTGAAAACCACCGCGGCGTCGCGTCTGTCCCAGTAGCCGTCCTCGATCTGAATCATCACCCGCCCGTCGTCGGAAAGATCCCGGCCGTTGAATCGATAATTCGGATACGGCGGATACGGCAATTGAATGAACCAATCGGGATGCTCGATAACCCAGCGGGAATAAATGCCGGTGTGGTTGGGCACCATGTCGCTGGCCAACCTGATACCTCTTCGCCAGGCGCGGTTCTTCAGATTTATATAGGCATCTTCACCACCCAGATCGGCCGCAATAATATAGTCGTAAAGCGAATAAGCCGAGGCCAAAGCCTCAGGATTGCCGGTCGCCTGCTTTATTTTTTGCGATGCCGGCGATCTTTCCCAGATACCGATCAGCCACAAGCCGGTGAATCCCCAACGGGCCAGCTGGTCGAGTTCCTCGTCCGGAATATCGCTTAAAATGCGGCAGCTACGGTTGTATTTGCGCGATAATTGATAGAGCCATACGTGAATCGACTTGGCGATCATGACCACGTTCGACATCCAGTCGGCATCATGACTGAATCGGGCCGGTTCCGAGATACCGTAATCCGCACCGTAAACCGATTTGAGAAAGTCGAGGATCTCGATTTTGCCGGCGCCCAAACCGCGAAGACGTTTTTCCTCGCTCAGGATATCCTTAGCCAGCAGAATCCGCTCGAGCAACTCGTCGGGCAGAAATGAGGCCCAGTGGTCATAGATGAATTTGAGCTGACAATCAAGCGAATCCGGGCAGGCGTTGATCGGTTCGAGAAGACAATCGAAAAGCGGCTTGCCCAGCGGTTTGAAAACCGGCCCGCCGGCCAAACATTCCCTGTCGCCGGCGATGATATCCTCATAGTGCGATCTTTCGCACAACGGCGTATCATCGAAAAGCCGAATCGCGAAACGGAAAGCCGGATTTATATTGGCAAGATGCAGAAGAATCAGCTCGGCGGCGAAGACATCCCGATTGGAACCGTCCTTGCCTGCCTGCATGATATACTCCTTGCTCTCGATTGAATCGAAAAGCAGCGCTTTCGGCGGAAAAGTTTCCATCAATTCGACAGCCGCCTCATCAGGGTCGATATTCAACCTCGTTTTCAGCGCCTGCCTTAACTTTGCGAAAATGCCGGGATTCTGCACCTGAGCGAACAGATAAATCAGATATCGGAATACGTCCCAAATCGTGGCCAATGAATAAAGTTGGCCGGGATAGAGAGGCGAAATATCGTGGCGCCGGAGCCGACGCAGCTCATTTATATTGTCGCTTAAAAGCCGGATATTGTAGGCAAGATTTCCGCGGTGGGTTTCCCGATCCGGTGGCGCCAATACTTGCCTATCTAATGCGTCGGTTATATCGCGGCCGAGCAACAAGCCGAACGGAAAATTTCGATGCAGAATATAATCGAGCAACGTTTTATCGATAGTCTTGCTCATGGTCGCTAAATAATATAATCGGGCGGGATAATCAAGAGGTTAGGGAACGAAGCCGCAGGCAAGCGGATCAATCCGGCATGGAAACGACGGCCGAAAATTTCGATTGCACATGTAATCGCCGGTTGCTATTATTAAATGTCCGGCGCCATGGCGGACAAAGCCGTCGGGTTTGCCGGGCCATGGTTCAATGCGCCCATAGCTCAACTGGATAGAGCGTCTGACTACGGATCAGAAGGTTGGGGGTTCAA
>CAZHVC010000118.1:0-5954 GCA_964535765.1 uncultured Ignavibacteria bacterium
ATCAAGGCCGACTATATCGAGTTGCTGATCACCGCCATAGTCGATGCGGCATTGGTGGCGCAAAATATTCTGCTGGGCGCCCAGTCGTGCGGCCTCGGGGGGGTCATGATCGGCGGCGTGCGTAATAATCCCCTCGAGATATGGCAAATCCTTGAGTTGCCGGAAAAAGTCTTTGCCTTGATGGGGATCTGTCTCGGCTGGCCCGACACGAAGCCGATGATAAAACCGCGGCTTCCGGGAGAAATAGTGATCCATCGTGAAAAATACAACAGGGGCAATATCATTCCCTTGCTCGAGCGCTACGATCAAGAAATTCGTGCTACCGGTTTGTACGATGGTCCGGGCCGGAAAATGCTCGCTCTCGACGGTCGTCGAGTGGAGGATCATGATTACTCATGGACGGAGCATACGGCACGGCGACTGGCTTCAGCCGAACCATCGCTTTTGCGGCCCCATATGCGCGCTTTTCTGCAAAAAGTCGGTTTCGGGCTGGCCTGAAAACGGGCAAAGATCCCGGCAATTTCTATTGGGGAAGGAATCTGCTTATCAGCGGCCGAATCAAAAAGGAAATCAGATAGCCGATTCCGGCGACGAAGATGATAGTCGCGCCCGAGGCTATATTCTCGAAGGCGGAAATCATCAGGCCGATGGTGGTGAATATGGCCCCGAGCAGGCTTGCCAGCAGCATCATCGATTGCAGATTCCGGCAAAATTGCATGGCGATCGCCGCCGGAATCGTCAACAGGGCTATGACAAGTATCACCCCGACCGCCCGGATCAAGGTCACCACGGTCAACGACACCAAACAAAAAAGCAGGAGATTCAGAAAAGTCGTCGGCAGCCCGGCGATACGGGCATGTTCCTCGTCGAACGTAAGCGCCCGGAATTCTTTGAACAGGATCAGGGTCGAACCCGCTATTATCATATCGAGCAGAACGATTATGAACAGATCGCCGCGGGGGATCGTGAGTATGTTTCCGAAAAGGTAGCTCATCAGGTCGGGCGCATAGCCGGGGGTTTTGCCGACGAAATATATGCCGATCGCCATCCCCATCGCCCACATGATCGCTATCAGCGTGTCTTCATACTGGCTGGATTTCTGTCTGATCCAGACGATTATGGCGGCGGCCGCCAGGCTGAACACGGCCGCACCCGTTATGGGGTTGATTCCCAAAAAGAAACCGAGCCCGATACCACCATAGGCTGTATGGGATATGCCGCCGGCCACCAAGGCGATCCGTTTGACCACGACATAGCTGCCGATAATTCCGCAAGCGATACTGGCCAATAATCCGGCCGCCAGCGCATTGCGGAAAAATTCATATTGCCAGAGACTCAAAAAGCCGTCGATCATGATCCCCCTTCGTCAGGCGGATGTTCGCCGAGCACCCGATGCGGGGTTCCGTGAGCGATAAGGTCGATCGGGCAACCGTAGACCGATTCGATCACCCGGGGCTGAATCTCTTTCGAACCGTGATGATACAACCGCCGGTTCAGACAAGCCAATGTGGTCACGTGGCTGGAAACTGCGCCGATATCGTGAGAAACCATCAATATCGTCATTTTGGCGTTCAGCGAGGAAAGGAGGTCAAAGAGATTTTTTTCGGATTGCAGGTCGAAACTCGAGGTCGGTTCATCGAGCAAGAGCAATTCCGGATCGCCGACTATCGCCCGAGCCACCATCGCCTTTTGAATCTGACCGCCGGACAGATTGCCGATCTTGCGTTTGCGCAAATCGTATAGACCGACGAAGTCGAGCACCTCTTTTACCTTCGCCCGGTCGGAATCCGAAGGACGTTTGAACATTCCAAGTCGGCTGAGCCGCCCCATCATGACGACATCCCAGACATCGATCGGGAAATGCCGTTCGAACATGCTGGTTTGGGGGACGTAGCCGATACGGGATCTGGCTTGTTCGGGAGCTTGTCCCAAAACGATGATTTTCCCGGCGGTCGGCCGCAGCAACCCGAGAATCGCCTTAAGCAACGTCGTTTTGCCGCCGCCGTTGGGTCCGATTATACCGAGAAATTCGCCCCGGCGCACCTCAAGGTTCACCGATTCGAGGGCAGGGCGCCCGTAATAGGCGATCGTTACGTTCTCGAAAATTACCGCCGAAGCATCAGTCATCGCCGGATCGAATCTCTGAATGACCTCGCCAGTTTTTCGCCGAATCGGATCATCTGGCCGATGAAGTCGTCGGCGAGGGGATCGGCCGTTTCGATGACGCCGTCGATTTCCCGGGCGACGGCGGCCGCATTTTCACGATTGAATTGAGGCGAGACGAATATGGTTTTCAGATTGTCGGCTCGGGCCATTTTGATCAACTTGATCGTCTCCGAGATCGACGGCTCTTTTCCCTCCTTTTCAACAGCGATCTGGATCAAGCCGTAGTCGCGGGCGAAATATCCCCAAGCGGGATGGAAGACGATGAATTTGGCTCCCCGATAAGGTCGCAAAAGCGATTCGAGAAAACGATCGAGCGAATCGAGGCGTCCGTCGTAAACGGCCGCGTTGCCTCGATAGGCTGCACTGTCGGCGGGGTCGACGGTGGCGATTCCGGCGGCGATATTCCGCACCATTATCCTGGCGTTGCGCGGCGAATTCCATATATGGGGATCGTGGCCGCCGTGCGTATGGCCGGCGGGGGTTGCCGGCGAGAGTTCATGCTCGTGATAATTGTCGGTAATCAGCTCTATACCGGCCGAGCAGTCGATTATTTTCAACTTGGGGTACATTTTGGCGATTTTGTCGACCAAAGATTTTTCGAACTCGAAATCGGCGCCGATTTTCACGTAGGCGTTGACACCGGCCAACTCCGCCAGCTGCATCGGTGAGGGTTCGTAGGTCTCCGGATTCGATCCAGGGGGGACCATGACAAGAACTTCCAGGCTGTCGCCGACGATATTGCGCACGAAATCGGCCAATGGCAAGATAGACGCAGCCACCTTCAGCTTTTTGGCGCAGGCCGGAACCGTCGTCAATAGGGCGACGATGCCGATTGCGCATAACCTGACGAGACGGCGGCGCAGCAATATCCGGGTCACGGCGATGCCGCCCGCGCGGACTTTGCTGGACTTGCGGTCGTTCATGAACCTATCTTCATCCTTTTCACTTTGAAAGTCGGCGAACTGAGCCTGCCGAAGATATCAAGGTCGTCGGCCACGGCTTCGATACCGTTCAGCAGATCAGCGGCCGTGGCGGCAAGAGTGACGTTGCCGACGGGCCGAATTTTTTGACCGTTTTTCACCAGAATTCCGGCTATCCCCGCCGAATATTGGCTGGTTACGCTATTCAATCCCCATCCCTGGGTTTCCTCGACGATTATTCCTTTCTTGCAAGAGGCGATCAGATCCTCGGCTTTGTTTGTGCCGGGAACGATGAAAAGGTTTGACGGCGAGATTTCCGGCAGCGATTGCAGCGAATCTCTGTGGGCCGATCCGGTCGAGCCTGTTTTGGCCCTGGCGGCGGTCTTCGTGTCGTAAAGGGCTTCCCGGAATACGCCGTTGTCGATCAGGATGTGCCGGGAGGTGGCCACTCCCTCGTCATCCGCCGGCCGGCTGGCCGGACCCCACGGCAAATGGGGGTCGTCCACTACGGAAACGCTTTCAGCCGCCACTGGAGAGCCGATTTTGCCGGCGAACATCGACGAACCGCGATATAATTGTTGACCGTTCAGGGCATAGCTTAATCCCCCCAACACCGACATCGCCCCCAGCGGTGAAAAGATGATTTCGTAATCGCCGCTTTCCACCGGCGTACCGCCGACGAGTCTTAAAGCTCTCCCTGCGAATCTGCTCACTAAATTTTCCGGCGAGGGCAAATCGGCGAACCGGCGGACGTAAAGCGTCCCCTCGCCGGGATACATCGAGCCGTTTTTTTCGGCCACCACGGATAAGCCGACGGCATAACTCGTATCCTGAAATTCCGTTGCCAGACCGAGTGAGTTGATGATAGTCCGGGTGGTGATCGATTCCTCGTACCAGGCGCTGTTCGAACGCCTGATCAACGGATCGAATTTCAGCGCCGTGCTTTCGAGATTCTGGACGTAATCGATCTTGTCTTCGATCGGCAATTTGGCGAATTCATCGTCGAAAATCTCGATGTCTCCGCGATACTGCTGAGGCTCGGGCATAGCTGCAAATTCATCGGCGCTGGTTTTGGGGGCAAGACGGCGCAGACTTGATATCAGGCCGTCTATCGAGGATTCGCCGAGGTCATTGGTATAGGCGAAAGCCATTTTGTTGGAAGAAAAATATCTTATGGCGACTCCTTCGGGGGCGGCTTTTCTGATCGATTCGACCAGCCCATCGCGAACGGAAATCCGCAACACCCGGCTGGAGATGTAAAAACATTCAGCCATCTGGGCGCCGGCGCGGATGCATTTGTCGATTATTTTTTCCGTCATCGTCATGGTATTGCTCCTATGCCGTTCCGCCGACGGTTATTCCATCGGCAACGCGCAGCGTCGGGATTCCGGAGGTCACCGGCACCCATTGATCTTTGCCGCAGGTTCCCACGCCCAACTTGAGATCGTTGGCGACCGCATCTATATTGGTCAAGACATCGATTCCCCGGCCGATAAGAGTGGCGCCGCTGACAGGCGACGAGAGGCGGCCGCTTTCGATCAAATAAGCCTCGCGCACAATAAAATTGAACTGTCCCGAGATCGTATCCACCGAGCCGCCGGAAAGCGATTTGACGTAAACCCCCTTGGCCGTATCGGCTATGATATCTTTTGGATCGGCCGGGCCGTTGTCAAGGAAAGTGTTGGTCATTCTGGGGATCGGGTAATGCAAGTAGGATTCCCGGCGGCCGTTGCCAGTCGGCTCCATCGAAAGTTTCTTCGCCGAAATGAGATCATGCATGAAGCCGACGACGATTCCCTTATCGATAAGCACGTTGCGCCGGCCGATCGTTCCCTCATCGTCGAACCCGGTCGTGCCCCGGGCGTTGGGCCAAGAGGAATCATCGATCAAAGTGACCAGATCGGAGGCGACTTTTTTGCGCAACTTGTCGGCGTAGATCGAGGTTCCCTTGTAGATAAAATCGCCCTCGAGTCCGTGTCCCACCGCTTCGTGGATCAAGACCCCGCCCCAGCCGCTTTCGATCACCACCGGCAGCCTACCCGAGGGTGCCGGCCTGGCTTCGAGCATCGTGACCGCCTCTCTGGCGGCTTCCCGGGAGGCCTCGTCGATGCTGTTGGTATCGAAAAATTCGAATCCCTGGTGAGCCGAAATCCTGACCCGGCCGACATGGCGGACGCCGTTTTTCTCGGCGAACACCTCGATCACCACCCACACCAGCGGGATTTCGTTTTCTATACGCAGGCCGTTGGAATTGGCGATCAATCGTCTCTTGCTTTCGTCGTAGTAAGAAATATCGACTTGCTTGACGAAAGGGCTATACCGGCGGGCTATCGCCTCGGCGGCCGCAACCATTTCCAATTTCCGTTTTTCCGGAATCGATTGCGGCGGAATTTTTACCGTAACGAACGGCGGCGGCTGAACGACTCGTGCCGGCGCCGCTGTTTTCGGCGCGGAGCCCGAGGCGATATAAGCCGATATGGCGGCGGCCTCGATAGCCTCGGCGGCGCTGATTCTGCCGCTGTAAGCATAACCGTTGCGGTCGCCATCGACCGTGCGCACCCCCAGACCGCTGCTGAATCCTATCACGGCGTCGGTGAATTTGCTCTCCTTCATGGCGAAATTCAGCGATTTGACTTCTTCGATATACAATTCCCCAAAATCGCCGCCTCTGCTCAAAGCCCGATTCAGTATGCGAGCTGTTTCCTCTTCGGAAAAACCGAATCCGGCGACAGGCGTGGTGCACTCCGTTTGGCTGATCATCCCCAAGAGCGAGGATCCGACGATGGCCGCCGAAACCGCCGCCGCGGAATCTTGCAGAAATCTTCGTCGAGGCAATCTACTTTCAAAAATCATGGCGATCCCTCACTG
>CAZHVC010000119.1:0-5942 GCA_964535765.1 uncultured Ignavibacteria bacterium
GAATTGGTGATGAAGGTGACCGGCGAGCCTTTGAATTCCCGTTATCTGTTGGAATATTTACGCGGCAAATACGCGCCGCTTTACGGAATTTAAGAGGCGTCTTGGGCTTTTCCGGGAGGTTGACGGCGCTTTATTCCGGAGCTTTTCGACGGAACAATCTTGTTTAATCGGGGGAGAGCGGCGGCGATCGAACCTTCCCCGTGGGAAAAAAACGGTGCATGCCGGGTCGCCCTTGCTCTCTGAAGCCCTGAAATACGAACGGCGCTCTTGTTTTCCCGTCCGTTTTCCCCTCTACCGGGCAAAATATTTTTTTGGCAAGCCGCAATTTTTATTTGAAAATTCCGGCGGCTTACTCCTATAATTTTTCCCGCCAACAGCAAAGCCTTGAAGTGAAGCTATGGGCGACGGGACATGCAGTTGATTTGATGTGCGGATAAATGTAAGGTTTGTTTAACCTTAAACCCTAAAACAGGAGACGCGTATGCCGGCGAAAAAGAAAGCGGCGAAAAAGACTGCCAAGAAAAAACCAGCCAAGAAAAAAGTGACCAAGAAACCGGCCAAGAAAGCGATCAAAAAGGCACCCAAGAAAAAAGCCAAGAGGGCTCCGAATCCCGCTTTCATGAAACCGATGATGCCCAGCGCCGATTTGGCCGAGGTCGTTAGCGGTAAACCGATGCCGAGAACGCAGATTACCAAAAAGCTCTGGGAATATATCAAGAAAAACGGGCTGCAGGACAGAACCCAGAAAACCATGATCAACGCCGATGACAAATTGAGAAGAGTGTTCGGCGGCAAATCGCAGGTCAGCATGTTTGAAATGACCAAGCTGGTTGCCAAACACCTATCCTGACAATTTTCGCAACCAAAGCAGAGACCGGACATAGCGTCCGGTCTTTTTTTTATTCAATCGACACCGCCCCCGTGAACCGGGGCCCGTAAATGCCGATATAATATGAAACATAGGGAAAGGTTCAACGACGCTTCTGCAAAGACGGTTCGATTTTGCGGACCCAAACCGGAGGCAGGCAATGGAATCGAAAAAGAATGCGAGTAGTTACGGCCTGGAAAATCACGGTATAGTCAATTACGGTCAGACATACTGGAATCTGGGAACCCCGGCATTATACGAGGAAGTGATCCGCCGCCGCGAGGGGAACATCGCCCATCTCGGGCCGCTGGTCGTGCGCACAGGGCAATATACGGGAAGAGCAGCTCAAGACAAATTTATAGTTGAGCAAGCCGACTCGAAAAGCAGGGTCTGGTGGGGAAAATCGAACCAGCCGATCTCCGAAAGAAATTTCGAGATTCTATTTCACCGGCTTTTGGCCTATATCCAGGGAAGGGATTTATTCATACAGGATTGTTTCGCCGGGGCCGACCCAAGATACCGGCTGCCGATTCGAGTGATCACCGAAAAAGCCTGGCATTCGCTTTTTGCGCGCAACCTGTTTATCCAGGCAAAACCCGAGGAGCTGCCAAGCCATCGCCCCGAATTTACGATAATCCACATGCCACATTTCCATGCTCTTCCCTCGGTCGATGGAACCCATTCCGAGGCCTTTATCATTCTCAACCTCGCCCGCCAGCTGGTGATTATCGGCGGCACCAGTTACGCCGGCGAAATCAAGAAGTCAGTATTTTCTATCCTTAATTTTCTTTACCCGCAAAACAGCGTATTATCGATGCATTGTTCGGCGAATTTGGGTCGGGACGGCGACGTGGCCCTGTTTTTCGGACTATCGGGAACAGGCAAGACCTCGCTTTCGGCCGATCCCGATCGCAGCTTGATCGGCGATGACGAACACGGCTGGAGCGACAGCGGCGTTTTTAATTTCGAGGGCGGTTGCTATGCCAAAGTCATCAGATTGTCGCCCGAGGCCGAACCGGATATCTACGAAACCACCCGTAAATTCGGCACTATCCTCGAAAATGTCGGTTTCGATCCCTACACCCGAAAGATCGATCTCAACGATGACTCGTTGACTGAAAACACGCGGGCAGCCTACCCGCTGAGTCATATAAAAAACGTTCACCGCGGCGGAACCGCCGGCCATCCGAAAAACGTGATTTTCCTCACCAGCGATGCTTTCGGAGTGATGCCGCTTCTGGCCAGGTTGAACACCGCCCAGGCGATGTATCATTTCATCTCGGGCTACACGGCCAAACTCGGCGGAACCGAAAGCGGCGACGGCGCTCAGCCCAAGGCCGTTTTTTCGGCTTGCTACGGCGCTCCGTTCATGGTTCTCCATCCGTTCGAATACGCCAAGCTGCTGGAAAAAAGGTTGAAAAGCCAGAACGTCAAATGCTGGTTGATCAATACCGGTTGGACTGGCGGACCATACGGTGTCGGCAGCCGGGTGAAAATCGGCTATTCGCGGGCTATGGTCAAAGCCGCTCTTACCGGGAAACTCGACAATATCCCGACAGTGACCGATCCCGTGTTCGGTTTTGAAGTCCCCACCGCTTGTCCGGGAGTGCCGACCGAGGTAATGAACCCGCGCAACACCTGGCCGGACAAGAATGCCTATGATGTTAAAGTCCTTGAACTCGGGCGGCTCTTCAGGGATAATTTCAAAGCCTATGAAAAGGAAGTCTCGGCGGAGGTGGTAAACGCCGGGCCGTTGACAGAAAAAATCACGGTGACGGCATAGATTAAAGAAAGAAAAGGAACAAGATGCCGCTGGAATCGCTGAAAACATTATATCCGGCCGCCAATAAGTCCAGATATGCCATCGGCCAATTTAACGTCAATAATCTGGAGTTCGTTCAGGCCGCCATAGAGGCGGCTGCCGAGGCCAAAGCTCCGATCATTCTGGCCGCCTCGACCAGCGCCATCAAATATGCCGGGATCGATTACCTGATAGCCATGGTAAAAGCCGGGGCGGCCAAAGTCCCCGTCCCTGTCGTGCTCCATCTGGACCATGGGGCGACGTTCGAGGATGCGCGCAATTGCGTCGATGCCGGTTTCACGTCGGTGATGATCGATGGCTCGCATCTGCCATTCGAAAAGAATATCGAGTTGACCGCCCGCGTCGTGGAATACGCTCACGCCCACGGGGTCAGTGTGGAGGGCGAACTGGGGCGCCTCGGCGGAATCGAAGATGATGTCAACGTCGATGCCAAGGACGCCCATCTTACCGATCCGGCGCAGGCCGTTGAGTTCGCCGGAAAGACGGGTGTCGACGCTCTGGCGGTGGCTGTCGGCACAAGCCACGGAGCCTATAAATTCAAGGGCGAGGCGAAACTCGATTTCGAGCGGATATCGCTTATCAAAAAGATGACGGAGATGCCGCTTGTGCTTCATGGTGCAAGCGGCGTGCCGGAGGCTCTAACTCAAAAAATCGCCAAATACGGCGGCCGCTTGCCGGGAGCCAAAGGATTGCCGGACGAAGCCTACCGGAAAGCGGTCGAATCCGGCATCAATAAGATAAATATCGATACCGATCTGCGCCTGACGTTCGTGGCCGAGGTCAGGCAGGTGCTCGCCGAAAACCCTCAGGAAATCGATCCGCGGAAAATCCTCGGCCCGGCCCGGCAGGCGATAAAGGAAATAATTAAAAGCAAAATCACCTTGCTCGGCAGCGCCGGCAGGGCCTAAATCCGCTGATTCCGGTGGAAAGGGAAGCTCATTGCGGAACAACGGACTTGACACCGCTCAACTCGGCCCTAATAAAACGATTCAGAAGCAACGGGACAGGAAACCCCGGCATCCCCGATATAGCCCCGATCAGGATTTCATAACCGATAACCGAATCACTCTCGACATCACCCACATCGTCAACGCCGTCGACGGCGAACCGTTTATTACCGAGGATGAATTATCGGCTTTGGGCACGCGGGCGGTCGAGATGAAAAAGCTGATCGAGGCGGGCAAAGGAGACTGCCTCGACAACGGTATCCCGATGCTCGGTTGGTTTACTCTGCCGGATGAGATGACCGATGGACATATCGCCGAAATCGCCGCCGCCGCCGCCGCTTTCGCCCGAAATATCGATGCCTTCATTTCGTTGGGGATAGGGGGATCATATCTGGGGATCGAGGCGACGTTCAAAGCCCTTACTCATACTTTTTTCAACCAGCTTTCGCGGGACGATCGAGGCGACCTTCCCGAAATCTATTTCATGGGGCAAAATCTCGATCCCGATTTTTACCGGGATTCTCTCGATCTGCTGCAGGGCAAGAGGGTGGGAATCAATGTCATCTCCAAATCGGGGACCACCACGGAAACGGCCGTAGCCTTCCGCATATTGCGCCCGCTTGTCGAAAAGTGGGCGGGCGGAAAGGCCGCCGATTTTATTGTCGCCACCACCGACAAAACCCGGGGCGCCCTGCGCAAGCTGGCTGACCGGAAAAAATACAAGACTTTTGTTGTGCCTGATAACATAGGCGGCAGGTATTCGGTGTTATCTGATGTCGGCTTGTTCGGGTTGGCCGTCGCCGGCGTGGATATTGCCGAATTTCTGGCCGGTTTCCGGACAATGAAGGAACGTACGGCGACCGACGATTTCTGGCAAAACCCGGCTTTGATTCACGCCGCCGTCCGCCATCTGGCGTTTGCCAAAGGCAAAAGGATCGAGGTGGTGGCCAGCAACTCCACCCACCTGCTTCACCTGGCGCGCTGGATGGAGCAATTGTTCCCGGAAAGCGAGGGCCAGCGGGGCAACGGGCTGTGGGTATCGCCGTCGCTCTATTCGGAGAAACTCCACGCCAATGGCCAGATGGTTCAGGAGGGGCCGCGGATATTCCTCGAGACCTTCCTTCGTCTTCGCCGCCACCATAACGATATTTCGATACCGTCGGACCCCGAAGATCTCGACGGATTGAATTTTTTGTCGGATAACGGCCGCACTCTCAATTTCGTCAACGGCTTGGTTATCGATGGTCCGGCATATGCTCATTTGAAAGGAGGCGTGCCGAATATGACGATCGATTTCCCGGAGAGGAACGCCTTCAATATCGGCCAGCTTTATTTTCTGATGGAGCTTTCGACCGCCGTTTCGGGATATCTGGCCGGCATAAATCCCTTTATTCAGCCGGGTGTCGAGGCCTACAAGAAAGCCATGTTCGCTCTGGCCGGAAAACCGGGTTTTGACGAGTATCGTCAGGCGATGGAGAAGACGGTGAGCCGGTTCCGCCGCCGAAAAATTTGATATTACCCGAAAGTTCTCGAAACCGTTCAGGCCAACCATGGAAATTATCGCCAATTCATTTTTAAGAAATCGCAAGCCGTGCCGGCGGAACGGCTCGATTAATTCGAGCGAGAAAGATTTCGCAATTGCTGTCGATATCTTTATAAAGCGGCGTTTTTCGAGTCCGCCGGTCTTTTGCTAAAAGCGGTGCCGCCGCCGATTCGATGAAGAAACGAGGATAAGGAGCGAATGCCCAAAGCATATAATACCTTTCAGGTAAAGGCCACCTTGCCAAAGCAATTGGCGCCGCTGGAGGAGATTGCCTACAACCTGCAGTGGACGTGGAATCAGCAGACCATCGAGCTGTTCAGACGGCTTGACTCCGATCTGTGGAACTCGTCGGGCCACAACCCGGTCAAAATGCTCGGTCTGATCAAACAGGATACCCTTGCCCAGGCGATGAATGACGAGGGATTCATGGCGGAACTGGGCAGAATCTACAACGGATTGCAGGAATATCTGAAAAGTCCGTCATGGTTTGAGGGGAAGTACGGCAAATTCGACGGCCCGAAAATCGCTTATTTTTCCATGGAGTTCGGCCTTACCGATTGTCTGCCGATCTATTCTGGCGGCCTCGGCGTCCTGGCCGGCGACCATCTGAAATCGTGCAGCGACCTCGGCGTGCCGCTGGTCGGAATCGGCCTGCTTTATCAACAAGGGTATTTTCAGCAGTATCTCAACGCCGACGGCTGGCAGCAGGAAACCTACCCCGACAACGACTTTTTCAATCTGCCGATCAAACCGGTGCTCGAC
>CAZHVC010000120.1:0-5926 GCA_964535765.1 uncultured Ignavibacteria bacterium
GGTATGCAGGCTTTGCCGTTGCTAAAAGAGCTTTATGCCGAAGCTCTGACTATCGGCGCCTATCCTCTGGTCAAAATCAGCGCCGACGAAATCGAGGAGATTTTTCTGCGGAACGCCGGCAAAGATCAGTTGACTTTCATTCCACCCATGGAGTCGCTGGAAATCGAAAAAATCGACGCTTATGTGGGAGTGAGGGCATCCACCAACACCCGGTTTTTGACGTCGTTGGACCCGCAAAGAATGGCCACGCTGCGTAAGGCACATGAGAAATTGATGAAAAGGTTTTTCCAACGGGCTGCCGAAGGCAAACTGCGCTGGGTGGCCACCCTTTACCCGACTGCTGCATATGCCCAGGACGCGGGGATGTCGCTTGACGAATATGAAAAATTCGTTTACAGAGCCTGTATGCTCGATAAAAAGGACCCCGTTGCCGAATGGCAGAAGGTTTCCGCTTATAACAAAAGGCTGATCAACTTTCTCAAAACGAAAAACATCATCCGTATCGTCGCCCCGGACACCGATCTTTCGTTCTCCGTAAAAGGGCGCAAGTGGATTAATTGCGATGGTTCGTCCAATTTCCCCGACGGTGAAGTCTTTACCGGCCCGATCGAAAATTCGGTAAACGGTCGTATCCGCTATTCCTTTCCGGCTATATACGGCGGACGGGAAGTCGAAGACATCAGGCTGGAATTCAAGGATGGGAAAGTCGTCAAGGCTACGGCCGCCCGCGGCAAAGATTTCCTCGAAACAATGCTGAATATGGACCGGGGCGCCAGATACGTGGGCGAAGTCGCTTTGGGGACCAATTTCGGTATCGATAGATTTACCCGCAACATCCTGTTCGACGAAAAAATCGGCGGGACTTTTCATATGGCTGTCGGCAAAGGATACCCGGAGTGCGGTTCAAAAAACAGCTCGGCCCTTCATTGGGATATGGTGTGCGATCTGCGTCGGGATGGGGCCATGTATGCAGACGGACAGTTGTTTTTCAAAAACGGGAAATTCCTGAAATAACCGGTTTCGCCTAAACATCTGTTTCAGACGGAGAACGCTCGAATTCTCCGACTTTATCATCCAAAAATTATTGTAACTTGGACTTTCAACCTACGTAAAAAATAGCTGAATAAAAGAAGCCGGATAAATGTTTCTCAGGATAACCGGGAGCATTTCATGAAATTCAGAAAAGCTATGATTTTTTTCGTATTTCTTTGGCTTACGACATTTGCGGTTTCGGTCGCCGCAGCCCCGCCGGAAAAGTCATCGCTGAAGGTTTTTTTGAGCAACGATTCGATCATGGTTTCCATAGACGGCCGCTCCGGAACCGAATTTCAAGCGGCCGTCAAAGCGATTCCGGAACTCATGACCGTAGGGCCATCCGGCATACGAATCAAGGATGAACTCCTTATAGAAGGAGACAGAATCATCATCGACGGTAAGCAGGTGTCGCTCGACGATGTCAAACGATTCAAGGTTACGCGAGCCGGCGGTTATGGAGTCACGTTCAGCACCGGACTTCCTTTCCGGAAATTCAATAAGAAGGAAACGACCGTCGCCGATATCGATCTGGAAGAACCGGCCAATCTGGTTTCGATGTCGGATTTGACTATCCGTAGCGACGAAGTGATCAAGGGCGACGCGGTATCCATAACCGGAGATATCAAAGTTTACGGCAGGATCACCGAAGATATCGTTTCGCTATTCGGCGACATCTACCTTTTCGATAACAGTTCCGTCGGCGGCAATGTCGTGGCTCCATTCGGAAAAATATTCGTTTATAACAAGCCCGAGATTTCCGGGCAATGTATCGGCCAGAACTACTATCTGGAAAAAACCAAAACATTAAATTTCGATTTTTCTTTCAGATATAATCGAGTCGAGGGAGCCACGCCTTTGACCAAAATCTCTTTCGCCGATAAGAAAAACGAACTTCCTGAAATCGAATCCGGTTTCGGGTATGCATTTGCCCTGAAACGTTGGGATCTCCGATTCGGATTCAAACAAGCGTTCGGCAACGGCCGGCCATATTTCGGGGCGAGGATGTATCAGGGGGCTCACACACCGGATTTGGCCAATTTCACATTCGGCGAAAATACTTTGGCAGGGTTGTTTTTCAAGGAAGATTATCACGATTTTTACTTTCGCCGGGGCTGGCAGGGATATATAGGGGCGAACCTTGGCCGCAACGATTTCGTTCAGCTCGAATATACGCTTCAAAAAAACGAAGCGGTGGGTAAACGAACCAACTGGTCGGTTTTCGGGCGCGGTAAGGATTTCCGGGAAAACTACTCCTCCGTTCTGCCGGATTCGACGCCGATCATCGGCATGAACGGCAAGCATAAAAAACTCGGCTTGCGCGCGGTTTGGGATAATCTGGCGGAAAACGATGTCGCCAAAGGCGGAAATCGGTTCGAGTTGCTCTTCGAATCGGCCGGCCAGGGATTGGTAGGCCGTTTCGGCGGAGATTTTTCATACGATATATTGGAAATCGAGGCGGTGCGTTATCAACCGCTTTCCAGTGTCTCGTATTTGGGGATCAGGCTGAGAGCCGGTTTCTCGGACCAGCAACTTCCGCTTGACCGCTGGCTGTTTTTGGGCGGCGAGGGAACGTTGCGCGGCTACGAATTCAAGGAATTCGCCGGCAATAGAGCGCTGCTGGCCAATCTCGATTACTACTGGAAATTCTCCGATGATTTCACCATGGCGGTTTTCGCCGATTTCGGTCAGGCGGGATTCGGAAAACGGGAATTCGCCGCTATGGGTTTGAAACCCGATATCGGCGTGGCCTTCCTTTTCGAGGATTTCCTGAGATTAAACCTCGCCCAAAGGCTCGATAATACCGACAAATCTCCGGTGCTTTCCGCAAGGACTGAAATGAGGTTTTGATGCGCGTCTTATCGGCATTGGCGCTGTCATCGATATTGCTTTTTTCTGCGGCGCCGGCCGAGGAAAAACCGCCTCGCGATGATGACAAGAAAAAAGATACGAATGTCGAAAAACCGCCAGGGAAACTGGAAAAGGCAAAAGAAGACCTGAAAAAGAAAAACGAACAGGAATCTTCCCATGAGGACGATGGGGTATGGGGCGAATTCGTTTTCGACGTTTTGCTGCGCACAATACCTGAGGCTTTCGCTTATGCTTATGCGCCATACCCATATTACGAAAAAGGCCTGTTCATAAAGACTCCACCCCAATCAAGGCCGGTCTATATCGTCGGTGATATTTCCACATTCAGCGGATTTAACGACATCAAGGGCAAAAGTATCGGGCTAAAGCTGAAAATTTTCACCGGCATCGGGTTCGAATATCATTACCTGACTCTGAGTGAAACTTTCATGGCTCACGAGTCGAACCTGAATATTCATTCGTATGCGGCTATATTGAATATCTTGACCGATGAGAGCGGCTCGCTTGAATTCAAGTTCGGCGCCCGGAAAATAATCGATATCGGTACCGGTCCTCTTATCGGTTTCGAATTGGAGATCGCTCCTTTCCCGCCGGTAATGGCCGATATCCGTATCGGCCTTGCCCGGGTGAACGGTCACAATGTCAACGATTATGCCGCAAGCGTGGGCTATTGCCTGAAACAACTCGAATTGTTCGCCGGCTATAAGCAGGAAAATCTGGGCGAGAGCGTGGTCAGAGGACCGGAAATGGGGCTGAAAATCAGATTCTGAGAATCCCTGTTCTCGATCTTGCCGGCTGCGGCATTGTCGGGCGAATCAAGACCGACCGGTTCTGGTAGCCATTAAAACATTTGCATAAAGCGGCCATCTTATATAATGTTTTTGCGTGGGCAGATGGATTTTGGCGCCGTCAATTATAATCCTGATAGGGGCGACGGCGATTCTATCGGGAAATCGGATTCGAGACCCGATAAGATTCGCCTCGTTCAGGTATGTCACATCGATCGCCGCCGACCTCGAAACCATCTATTTCGGCACGACGGACGGGATAGTCAGGTTCAGCAAAATTTACAATAGGTGGCTTGATCCGTTGCCGGAACGTGACGGACTGCCGTCGAATTATATCACCAAAATCGCTTATGATCCGCAATTCGATGAACTATGGGTTCAAACGCGAAACGGTCCGGCAAAATACAATTTGACCTTTGCCGAATGGTATGCGGAATCGGATTTCCCCGAAAGTCTCGAACAAAACGATTGGAAACCGACGCTTTTTTCAAACCTGTTCATGCCTTTTCGGTTCGGTTATCAATCGGGCGTCATTCAGGATCAACTTTTCAGGACCTTTCCGATCACCGCCGGAATACGCGACGGCCAGAGTGATTTGATGTATATCGGCACCTGGGGGCTTGGGCCGGGAATAATAAATACCCGCTATCGCAATTTGGTCTTGATGCCGTTCGGGCCGTATAACTCGGCGATTTCGAAAGTGATCGAGGTGGGCCGATACCTGTGGATGGGAACGCCATCGATGGTTTCCGGAGGTGCGTTGACCAGATTCGACAGGCAAACCGGCGAATGGAAATATTACGAATCGTGGGCCGTCGCTGAAATAAGAAATGCCGAAATGCTGGCGGCCGTCGAGGCCGGCGAATATACATGGATTGCAACCAGAAATGGTTTATTGCGTAAAGATATTGACGATCGGATGCGGTTGTATACGACTTTTCAGGGATTGCCATCGGACGAAGTGCTTTCACTTGCCTTATATAATGGGAATATCTATATCGGCACCGCGGAAGGATTGGGGGTATTGCCTGCCGACGGCGAGTTATCCGACAGCGGATACGCAATTGCGCTTCCGGCCGAATTTCGGCTGGGCGGCCAAAGAATAAACGATTTGTCGGTGTATGCCGGACGGCTGCTGATAGCCACCAACGCAGCCGTATATCGTTTGACGGATCATCCTCCGAAAATCGAGCAGCTCGATACCCCGGCGGGCGATCTTGCGGCCGGCGCTACGGATATATTCTGCGGTGCGGGCAAACTCTGTTTCGCCGTGGATTTCGGGGTGGTGGTCGTTGATTCACAAACCGAATCTTCTTTTGTAGCCAGCGATTTTTCCCTGCCGCACCGCCGGGATATCCGCCAGGTGTATGCGGCCGACTCGATGATATGGTGCGCCACGGCATCGGGGTTGTGGCGTTATGACATCTATAACAAAACCAGCATGCTCTGGACCGGAGCGGACGGTTTACCCGGTAGTTCTCTTAATTCCATTGTCGCCGATGGCGAATATTTCTGGGTCGGCTGCGACAGGGGATTGTTGAAACTGAGACGAAATGAGCTTGAATACGGCAATTAAGCGGCATTATTTTTGACTAATGAGAAGCCCGGAATTCGGTATAAAAAGGGGATTGCTGACGGTTTTGCCGCCATTGATCTTTTTTTCGGCGGCAAGCCATGCATTCCAGTCGAGAACGGATATCCTTTCCGTTTCCGGGATTTTGATCAACGCTTGTTTTGCTGATCTCGACGGAGATTCGATCAGCGAGGCGATGCTCTTTTATATCGACAACGGCAGTGAACGGGCCCAGAGGAAAATGGTGATTTACCGCAATGCCGGAAATAGATTTGATTCTCAACCTGCGCAGGTACTGGAAATCGACGGAAGCGCCGCCTGTTACGATATCGCCGATACCGATTCCGACGGACGGAAGGATTTGCTGTTGTGCGGCACAGACGGCATGATTTCCCATCCATTCGACGGCCGGCTGTTCGACGTCAATCCGAACAAAACGTCCACGGCCAAAACGATATTCAATATCGCTCCGGAAGCAGGGATCGTGCGGTGGAATTTCGTCGTTTACCCGCCGGGACAACCTGCAGCTTTGATGTTGGTCCCGACGCCGGCGGGATTCGATATCTTTCGGATCGGACCGGGGGGGCCGAAATTCAGCCAAACACTTCAATACCGTCACCGCCTCAAAGTCGGCGGTCGTCCCGCCCATCACAATGCCGAT